>CAZSBV010000180.1:0-4367 GCA_964605105.1 uncultured Lachnospiraceae bacterium
GTATGGGATGGTTCTGAATAATAAAATGCCATTTTTCTTACCTCTCTTCTTTCTACACAAATTTGTTATTGATTTCTATATTTTATATACTATTCTGAGCCAAATAGCAACTGGAAAATTATCAAATTATTTATCTGACTCTGTATATTTAAATATTATAATATTCCCTCGCAGATTCAAACAAATGTAAATCATAATTTCCCGGAACATTTCTGTAAAGACCCGCACCGATACGTTCTGAATGTCCCATCTTACCAAGAACTCGTCCATCGGGAGATGTGATACCTTCAACAGCCCAGACAGAACCGTTTGGATTGAAGTCCACATCCATAGTAGGTACCCCATTTAAATCTACATACTGTGTTGCGATCTGACCATTTTCTGCCAGTTTCTTTAACAACTCTTCACCGCAGAGGAAACGTCCTTCTCCATGGGAAATCGGTACATTTACGATATCTCCGACCTGTACTTTGGACAACCAAGGAGATTTATTACTTGCTACACGAGTGTGAACAATCTTAGACTGATGACGTCCAATTACATTATAACTTAAAGTCGGACAATTTTCATCTGTATCAATAATTTCTCCATAAGGAACCAGACCTAATTTAATTAATGCCTGGAAACCATTACAGATACCTAACATTAAACCATCTCGTTGTTTCAATAAATCCATGGTAACTTCGCGGATTTCCGGATTACGGAAGAACGCTGTAATGAATTTACCGGAACCATCCGGCTCGTCTCCACCGGAAAAACCACCGGGAACAAAAATAATCTGACTATCGCGGGCAGCTTTACTAAAACGACTTACAGAATCTGCAACACCTGCTGCACTCTGGTTATTTACTACCAGAATTTCTGCATCCAGACCCGCAGCCTTTGCTGCACGGGCACTATCATATTCACAGTTAGTTCCCGGGAAAACAGGAATCAATACTTTTGGTCTTGCAATCCCAATCTTTGGTGTCGGATAACCTGCTGCTTTGCTATTTAATACAGGAACTTCTGTCGTATCCGGTTTTGTTCTGTTTGGATATACATTTTCCAATACACCTTCATTTAATGTTAACAGTTCTTCTACCGTTGCACTGTCTGCTCCAATCTTAATCACAGCTTCTGTAGTTGTCTCTCCTAACTTAACAGCGCGGTCTGTTTCTTCTGTCAGTTCTGCTACGATAGCACCGGGACAAAGAACATTCCATTCCACTTCTTCATTACTAGCAGCAAATCCAAGCTTGTTACCAAAAGACATATTCATAACTGCTTCCGCAATTCCGTTTTCCACTGCCCAAGCGGCTTTTACTTTACCGGCTTTATGAAGTTCATAGAAGGTATCCCAGGATGCTTTCTTTTCTTCACTTGTTTTCCCTGCGAACAAATATACAGGATGCCCTGCTTCTTTAAATTCAGGCGAAAGCACTTCTGCTGCCTTAAGCGGAGCAATGGCGAAAGAAATCAAAGTTGGTGGTACATCCAGATCCAGGAACGAACCTGACATAGAGTCTTTTCCACCAATCGCAGCTGCTCCTAATTCCAGCTGTGCATCTAAAGCACCAAGCAGTGCCGCAAAAGGTTTTCCCCAACGTATGGGTTCCTGACGAAGTTTTTCAAAGAACTCCTGATATGTGAAATATGCCTTTGTATAGTCCGCTCCTGCTGCTACAATTTTAGCCATGGATGTATAAACTGTATTGTAGGAACCTGCGTATGGATCTACGGATGTCTGTTCCGGATCACAAGCCCATGCCATAACACTTGCCTGATCTGTCGTCTGTTCCGGCAATACCGGGAATAATGCCGCCATAGCCTGAGCCGGTGTACGCTGCGTTTTTCCACCAAAAGGCATTAACAGGGAACCTGCACCAATGGAACCATCAAAACGTTCTGTAAGTCCTCTGCGGGAAGCAGATTTTAAGCTTCCTGCCATTTCTCTTAAAGATGCAAATTTTGTATTTTCAAATGCTTTTCTGTCTTTTCCTTCTACAAGTACTTCTGTGTGTTTGTCAGCCCCATTTGTATTTAAAAATTCACGACTTAAGTTCGCAATGGTAACACCGTTCCATTCCATTACCATACGGGCTTCTTCGGTAACTACTGCTACACGATAAGCTTCTAAGTTTTCTGCTTCTGCTGCCGCGATGAATTTGTCTACATCCTCTTCGGCTACCACTACCGCCATACGTTCCTGAGATTCACTGATGGCAAGTTCCGTTCCGTCAAGGCCGTCATATTTTTTACGGACTGCATCCAGATGAATACGAAGACCATCTGCCAATTCACCAATGGCTACGCTGACACCACCGGCACCAAAGTCGTTACAACGTTTGATGAGACGAGTTACTTCACTGTTACGGAAAAGTCTTTGGATTTTTCTTTCTTCCGGAGCATTCCCTTTCTGCACTTCGGAAGCCATGGTAGCTAAAGATTTCAAGTTGTGACTCTTGGAAGAACCTGTAGCTCCACCAATACCATCACGCCCGGTACGTCCACCCAATAATACAACCACATCACCGGCTTCCGGGCGCTCACGGCGAACATTGTATGCAGGTGCAGCACCAACTACAGCACCACATTCCATTCTTTTTGCGATATATCCGTCATGATAGATTTCCGCAACATGACCTGTTGCAAGACCAATCTGGTTCCCATAGGAAGAATAACCTGCTGCTGCTGTCTGAGCCAGTTTACGCTGCGGTAATTTTCCTTCTAAAGTATCTTTTAACGCCACTCTTGGGTCTCCGCCTCCGGTCACACGCATCGCCTGATGAACGTAAGCACGGCCGGACAATGGATCTCGGATACATCCACCAATACAAGTAGCTGCTCCACCAAATGGTTCGATTTCTGTGGGATGGTTATGAGTTTCGTTCTTGAACATCAATAGCCAGTCCTGTTCTTCTCCGTCTACCGTTGCAGTTACATGGATGGAACATGCATTGATTTCTTCGCTTTCATCCAATTCCGGTAAAAGGCCACGTTTCTTTAATGTTTTTGCACCGATAGTTGCCATATCCATCAAAGTCTGTGGTCGTTTTGCAGCTTTTTCTTCGCCATATACTTCTACTCTGGCTGCCAGATAACGTTCATAAGCTGCCTGAATTTCTTGATCCTTAATTTTTACATTGTCAATATGTGTCGAGAATGTGGTGTGACGGCAATGATCAGACCAGTAAGTATCTACCACTCGGATTTCTGTAATAGTTGGATCTCGTTGTTCGTCATCCTTAAAATAGGATTGTAAAAATTTCAAGTCATCCAAATCCATCGCCAACCCTAAGCGATCTAATAATTGCATCAGTTCTTCTTCATTCATTCCAATAAAGCCGGTCACTGTTTCAACCATAGTCGGAATGTGATATTCCATATGAAGTGTTTCTACCGGGTCCAATCCGGCTTCTCTGGATTCTACAGGGTTAATTACATATTTTTTAATTTTTTCTATATCTTCTTTGGTTATATCTCCGGAAAGAAGATACACTTTTGCAGTTCGAACAAAAGGACGCTCTCCCTGAGTCATTAACTGGATACACTGACTGGCAGAATCTGCACGCTGGTCAAACTGTCCCGGCAAGGACTCTACCGCAAATACATGAAAGTCTCCTGTGGGACATTCTGTCATAATGTCGTCTACCTGTGGTTCGGAAAATACAGTCTGCACTGCTCTCCCAAAAATATCTTCCTCCAGACCTTCTACATCATATCGATTAATCAGTCTTAAATCTGTCAAATTAGAAATGCCAAGTACGGTGCGCAGCTCATTTAATAAACCTGCTGCTTCCAGGCGAAGTGTGGGTTTCTTTTCCACATATATTCTTCGTACCATATTTATAACCTCCTGTTATTGACTTTAGTATCACCAGATACAAAAAGTCAGAGAAGCGATATACTTCCCCGACTCTTTAAATTTGTCATTCTATTTCGTATCCGCTTGAATTGCACTAATATTGAATTCTTATCTAATTATTTTCTACTATACTTCGAGCAATCTGCTCTGCTGCCTGTGGTAATAAAATCCACTCTGCTTGTTCCATAACTCTTCTTTGCAAAATTTCAGGAGTATCACCTTCCAATACCTCCACGGCCTTTTGCAACAGAATTCTTCCGCCATCAGGAATTTCATTTACCATGTGTACGGTAGCTCCGGTTACTTTTACGCCTTTTTCCAAAGCCGCTTCATGTACTTTTAGTCCATACATCCCTTTTCCGCAAAAAGCCGGAATCAGGGCCGGATGAACATTAATAATGCGATCTGTCCATTGTTTTACAAAATCTTCTGACAAAATAGACAAAAAACCGGCTAAAATAATAAAATCAATCTGATAATCTTTCAAATACTTGTTTAATGCTTCCTCAAACGCTTCCTG
>CAZSBV010000181.1:0-4346 GCA_964605105.1 uncultured Lachnospiraceae bacterium
TCAAATACTAATTTTTTAATGGTATATAAAGAGTCTGCTACATTTGCAATACCAAAGCCCTGAGGTCCGGTGAAGTTATAAATCGCTCCACCTTCCTGAAGACTCATACCACGCTTCATACAATCATCAACAAGACAGGATTCAAATGGTAATGGTGCCAACTGTGCATGAGCAATATCAATGGCATTGTTTGCATTAACCATAAGTTCGATATTGTATTCCATCTGTTTCTTATATGCATCAAAAAATTCTTCAAAAGTCTGGAAGCTTTCTACATCACCGGTCTGAATACTTGCAATTTCACCTTTATCATATCCGTTGGAGAATACCATTTCTAACGGACGACACATATTGAAGAATGCGGAATCATGCCAACCTTCCGTCTTTCCAGGTACCTGAGGTTCTACACATCCTATGATGTTGTAGTTTCTGGCTTCTTCCATTTTAATTCCACGATTTACAAGTGCCGGAATAATAATATCGTCATTGTAGTATGCAGGAAGACCAATACCGGTTCTGGTAAGCTCTGCTGCACGCATTAATAAATCCTGACTGGAACCATGCCATACACGTACAGATAAAGATGGCATCGGTAAAAATACATGTTCGGATGCTGTGATACACATGAAAGATAAATCATTTGTTGCATCTCTTCCCTTAGCTGTCTGTCCACCAACGATTAAGTTCTGGAACAGAGAGTAGCCTGCAAAACCTTCGGCACTGGCTGCATCACGACATTTATTTAAATCATTTAACTTAACCCAAATACAATCAATCAATTCCTGTGCATATTCACGAGTCAAAGTTCCTGCTTTAATTCCTTTTTCATAATAAGGGTACATATATTGATCGAAACGTCCGGGCGAAATAGAATGTCCGCTGGATTCAATCTGAAGTACCTGCTGTATGAACCAGAAAGACTGACATGCTTCCTGGAAACTTTCTGCCGGATTTTCCGGAACCTTATTACAAATATCAGCAATGGTCAACAATTCTGCTTTTCTCACAGAATTACTTTCTTTGGATGCCATTTCTTTTGCTAACACTGAATAACGTTTTGCATAATTAATTACCGCATCACATGAAATGATGACAGCTTCCAAAAAGCGCATTTTTGTGGAGTAGTTTGCATCACCGAACCCGCAGCTGTCCATTTCCTTCTGTGCTCTTGCCTTCACACCCGCGAGCCCAACTGCTAAAACTTCTTCATACTGAACAGTTACATGTCCAACACCATTATAGAAATAATTTCCCGGTGTAAAGAAGTTATGTTTCATGGCACGATGTGTTTCCGGTGCCATATAAGAAGCTGCTAATTCACTGGTAGTTTTTCCTTTCCAATATGCATTAGCCTTTACTAATCTTTTCTTTGTTTCATCTGCAATATAGAAAGGATCGGCACTACGTGTTGCCACAGTTTCGAATTCAGGCTCTAACCATTCAAAAGAAAATTCAGGATAAGTCTGACATCCTCTTGGAGCAATTGTGGTACTGCCTACAATCAATTCTTCTGGTCTGATAATAATAGGAAGATGTTTTAAAATATGTTCAAAAGCACGTGCTTTTCTCATGATTACAGGCTGTCCTTCTGTTGACTGATAGGACTCTGTAATAAGCTCTGCTCTCGCTGCTTCAATTTCCGGCATTTTAGCATATAAATGATCAACAAGTCTTTTAATTCTATCAGATTTTGCAACCGGAGTAGCGTTATAGGTATTCATAGCTTCCTCATTCCCTTCTTATTTATTCAGATATAATCTAAAATACTTTTATATTCTGTTTAGAAAGAATATTTTATTCTATAAAATATCCTGTATCTCCTTTGGATACAAACACTGAATGTTCAACTTTCTAAAAGTCTCCATCCATCTTGTATCCGGCTTTTTATCCGTTACTATCACATCAATTTTAGATAATGGACAGATAGTAGAAAAAGCCACTTTGTCAAATTTTGACGAATCCACCGTTAAATATACTTTCTTGGCAGATTCAATCATACTTTGTTTTATACTTGCGGTTTCATCGTGACTTTCGGTAACACCCTTTATCAAATCCACACCTTTACAAGATAAAAATACTTTATCTGCATTATACCTTTCGATGGATTCTGCTGCACGCTTACCAAGAAGTGACATAGAACCGGCTTTTAAAAGTCCTCCGGTTGAGATAATATCCCAACCGGAAACATCTGATAATTCTAATAAGTTTTCTATAGAATTGGTAATTACGGTCAACTGCTTCTTTTGCTTAATATTCTTTGCAATAAATACTGCTGTAGTAGAAGCATCCAAAAATATGCGTTCTCCATCCTTAATTTCACGACTAATCAGATCTGCAATTTTCTGTTTTCCTACAGAATTTGCTTTCCAACGTACATTAAAAGGAAGATCAATACTACCAATTTCATTGATTACCGCGCCGCCGTAGCTTTTAATAACATGACCTTCATCGGCCAGTTTGTCTAAATCTCGTCGAATCGTTTCTTCCGAAACATCAAATTCCTTACTAAGTTCACTAACGATTACTTTTTTCTCCGCATGAACCTTTTCCAAAATAAGTTTTCGTCGTTCTACTGCAAGCATCTGTTATCCGCCCTTTACATGATGTATTTAATTAATTTATCTGATGGACGTGCAATTACAGAACTATCTAAGAACATTCCTCTGTCTGCGGATTCCGCTTTTGCTTTATCAATAGCTGCCTGTACTGCGGATACACTACCTGTAAGAGTCATATAACTCTTTCCGCACATACCTTTTGCAAGTCTTAATTCCAACAAATCTACAATAGCTGTCTTAGCTGCAAGATCTGCTGCTACAATCAATGCAGATACATCATAAGTTTCAAGAATACCCAATGCTTCAATTTTTTCTACCTGATTTGTTCCATAAATAGCAGGGAAAATAGAATCATGAGGATTACCTAATACAAAAGTATCAATTACCTTGTCTCCATATCTTCCTTTTACAGAATCTACAGATGCTCGAACAGCACTCAATTCACCTGCTACCAGAACTACAAATTTACCCGGACAGGTAACTTCTGCCTGTAAAATATCAACATCTGCCGCTTTAGACATATCATCTGCTGCTTTAAATCCTGTGGAAACTGTTGTAAGTTCCACCATACCAATTGCTCTGGCCATACTTTTTCCTCCTTGCTGAGTACTCTTTACTCAACAACGCGCTTTGCGTCACCATTTATATTAATCTGTACTTTGTATACTAATTATTTCGCCTTGATAACGATTTCTTTCTCTGTTACTTTATCTACAACTCCATCGATAGAACAGTGAATTGCTACACTTAATCCTTCTCTTGCTTCTGCAATTTTCTGTCCTGCTGTTACTTGATCACCTTTATTAACGATTGGCATTGCCGGTGCGCCAATATGCTGACTTACCGGAATCTTAACAATTTTAGATTCTTTCGTATTATCATCAAACGGAGCTGCCTTATCGTATTTTTCAAGTCCCAATCTCGCTGCTAATCTATGTACCGGAAGTTTTCTTAATTCTCTATCTTCTTCTACCGGTACAGGTTCTTTCTTTTCAATCTTAATTCCGGCACCTCTAAGTCCGGCTTTAAACTCCTGAATAATGGACTTCGGTGATAATCCCTGTGGACATGCATAATTTTCACAGATTCCACATCCGCTGCAGTATGCTGAATTTGTAAATACACTTAAATCACTAGTGTCATTATTTGCAACTGCTCTCATAATCTTATGTGGTTCAATCGGATGACCTAATGCGTGTCTGGAACACAGGTCTGTACAAGTTCTACACTGACAACAGGAAGAAGATGCGCGTCTTTTTTCTATTGACAGGTTCTTCACCATTTTTGCTACTAATTTGTGATCTGAAGGTAAAATAATAATCGCATTTGTTGTTTTGGTAATCACTGTATTATCTGTTCCCAAACGTCCCATCATAGGACCACCCATAACATAGGCCGGATTATTTACTGTAGGTTTACCAGCCATAGCAATGGTATCTTTTACAGTTGTACCCAAAGGTACTCTAACCGTAACCGGATTATCAATTTCACCAACAATGGATACTAATTTACTTGTTACCGGTGTATTGTTGTACACTGCCTCATATAAGTTATACATTGTCTCAACGTTATACACTACAACATTTTCATCTATTGGAAGTCCGCCCGGTTTAATAACTCTTCCGGTGGCTTCATATATCAAAACTACTTCATCTCCCATTGGATATGCTGCTCTTAAAGCACAAATCCTAACTTTTGGGAAATCTCCTAAAACTTCTTCTACCGCTTTAATCGTAGTTACATATTCACTTTTAATTCCAACAACTGCTTCTTTTGCACCAAAGGCTT
>CAZSBV010000182.1:0-4306 GCA_964605105.1 uncultured Lachnospiraceae bacterium
TAATTGCTGTGATTGCTCAAATTGTCCTCCAGGACCACCCGGTCCAGCAGGTCCAGCAGGCCCGGTAGGTCCACAAGGTCCGGCAGGAGAAACGGGAGCGACAGGCCCAGCAGGTCCAGCGGGCCCGGCAGGTCCACAAGGTCCGGCAGGAGCAACAGGTCCAACAGGTCCAGCGGGGCCAGTAGGTCCACAGGGGGCAGCAGGAGAGCAAGGTCCGGTAGGTCCACAAGGTCCGGCAGGAGAGCAAGGTCCGGTAGGTCCACAAGGTCCGGCAGGAGCAACAGGTCCAACAGGTCCAGCGGGCCCGCAGGGAGCGGCAGGAGAGCAAGGTCCGATAGGTCCACAAGGCCCGGAAGGAGAGCAAGGTCCGGTAGGCCCACAAGGTCCGGCAGGAGCAACAGGTCCAGCAGGTCCGGTAGGTCCACAAGGCCCGGCGGGAGAAACAGGAGAAACAGGAGCGACAGGTCCGGCGGGGCCAGCTGGTGGAGTGCTAAATTTTGCAGATTTCTATGCACTGATGCCTCCGGATAACGCAGCAACGGTGGCTCCGGGTACAGATGTTAGTTTTCCGCAAGACGGACCGAATAATGGTTCCGGTATTGTACGAACCGGTCCTAGTTCATTTAACTTGGCACAGATAGGTATTTATCAGGTATTTTTTCAGGTGAGTGTAGATGAAGCGGGACAATTAATCGTAACCTTAAATGGCGGGGACTTAGCATATACGGTATCAGGGCGAGCGACCGGTGCTTCTCAGATTATTGGCATGGTTATCGTGGAAACAACAGTAATCAACTCCATTTTGACTGTGCGAAATCCTGCAGGAAATGCAGCAGCTCTTACAATCACACCACTTGCAGGAGGAACAAGAGCTGTTTCGGCACACCTTGTGATAGTTCAACTTCAATAGATTAACGATAGCAAAAGCATGAAAGGATAAAAATTACGGCTGTTGTTCGTTCAGAGCAACAGCCGTTTCTTCTTTCATTTCTAATTCATTTATTTCTTCACGATTTCTGTGAAATATTCTTTTGTAAGTTTTACAACTACCGGACTTAATAATGCCAACGCGATTAAGTTAGGAATTGCCATAAGTCCGTTCAATGTATCAGCGATATTCCAAGCAAGTGTAAGCTCTACAGTACCTGCCATACAAGCGAATAAACAGAAGATGACCTGATATACTTTGGATGCTTTATATCCGAAAAGATATTCTACACAACGGCTTCCATATAAAGCCCAGGTAAGAACTGTGGATAAAGCAAAAAGTGTAAGGCAGATAGCCACCGCTACGCCTGGGATGCCATGACCAAATACAGATTCAAAGCCCATGATTGTTAAGTTAGCACCGATATCTGTGCCATATTCAATGTTTTCAACGCCTACACCCAGAAGAACTACGAGAGCTGTCATGGTACAAACAACGATAGTATCCATAAATACTTCGAAGACACCGTAGATACCTTGTTTTACAGGATGATCAACATCTGCTGCTGCGTGAGCAATTGGAGCAGAACCAAGACCTGCTTCGTTAGAGAAGATACCGCGGCCAACACCTTTGGTGATGGCAGTTTTGATTCCTACACCTGCCAGACCACCGGCTACAGCAGAAGGATTAAATGCACCAACCAAGATTGCGGATAATGCGCCGGGAAGAGCAGAAACATTACATCCGATTACAATTAAGGAACCAACGATGTATATAAAAGCCATAAAAGGAACCATTAAAGCACATACATCAGCTAATCGCTGAATACCACCGAGAAGGACAATAGCGCAGATAACTGCACAGATAATTGCAATAACAAATGCGATTTTGGTTTGCTGAGCTTCTGTTGTTGGAATAAAACCGGAAATAGCAGTGTTAATGGTGCCTGCGATAGTATTGATCTGAGTCATGTTACCGATACCGAAAGCGGCTAATGCTCCGAATACAGCAAAGAGTGAAGCAAGCCATTTCCAGTTGTTGCCAAGTCCTTTTGTAATATAGTACATTGGACCACCTACCCAGTCACCTTTTTCATTACGTTCACGATACTTAATTGCTAAGGTTACTTCTGCGAATTTGGTACACATACCAAGAAGTGCAGAGAACCACATCCAAAAAACAGCACCGGGACCACCGATTGCGATAGCACCGGATACACCGGCAATGTTACCGGTACCGATAGAAGCTGCAAGAGCTGTACACATAGCCTTGAATGGTGAAACAGAGCCTTCTTTTTTCTCTGTTTTTTCAAAAGCTTTGCCCATGGTATTTTTCATGATATGTACGAAGTGGCGGAACTGAGGGAAACCGCAGCGGATACTTAAGTACACGCCAACACCAAGAATGAGTACCATCATAGGCAGTCCCCATACAAAACTATTGATTGTTGAATTGACTTCTGTTATTAAATTTATCATAATTTGCCTCCTTATGTTTTAAGTAGAAGTGTTGGAATTTTTATTTAAAACGCAAACACAATATTGAAAGTTTCTTTCAATATTAATCCTACATAAAACGATAATGTATACATTGTATACGATTATACAAATAAAAGCAACATGTTTCTTTAGAAAATTAAAGTGATAAAACTGTGATGTAAAAAAGATAAGCTGATATAAAATGAATGGCAACAAGCGTGAATATAAAAATAAATGATCTATAGCAATAAAATGACGATTAAATTTTATAAAATAAATGTAAAAAATATGGCGAAGAGATTCCTTAAGCTATATACTTGTTTTTGTATATTAGTTGAATAACGTATCTTAACGATATTATATGTGAATGGAACGGAAATAATATCGCTAATGTGAAAAAAACAAGTGAAAGATGCAGAAAGTGAGAAGGAGACAAATGAAAAAGAAAACGAAAATTATAGTATTAATTACAGCATTAGCTGCAAGCACGGCTCTTTTAGCAGGTTGTAATATTGCGGCATGGAGAAACAAATTGAACAGCCTTTCAGGAAGCATTAAGGGAAATACTTATGCGTGTGAATTTTATTCAAACTCTGGAGAGTTGTTTATGACAGCAGAAGGGGAAAATATTAATATTACGCCAAATATTGTAGAAGAATATTCCTATTCGAA
Organism: uncultured Lachnospiraceae bacterium; assembly: GCA_964605105.1. Taxonomy (GTDB): domain Bacteria; phylum Bacillota; class Clostridia; order Lachnospirales; family Lachnospiraceae; genus SFDP01. Next base: position 3,079 of record CAZSBV010000182.1, read on the forward strand.
TGACAGTTGGATGATTACAGAGACAATGTCTTCTGTAATTACCATTACTATTGATGGAAAACAAGTGGAAAGCTGCGGAAGTACGGTACTTTTTGTAGAAGAGGGATTAACACCGGATGTAGAATTTAATACAGAAGATGTGGCTATCACAAGTGATGCCAGTGGATTGGGCGACATGACAATTGTGGCAGAGACTGTAAATAAATATAAAAATTATTTTGGAAAACCAACCGTGGTTGTCATTCAGAGTCAGTTGGGAGATCCCATCTGTGCATATTCCGGACAGGATGTATATTGGGAAGTTTGCGAAGACCTTCCAAAGACTACCAAACTTATGATTGACGGAAAGGCATTGTACATACATCGTGCCAATTTCCAGATTATAGACAAGGCATTATTGAATTAGGAGCTGCTATATAACGAATAGCTACAAAAAGGGAAATAAAATGAACGAACTAGTACAATATTACAACAAATTTAATGAAGAGAAACGTCTGGACTCCCGTCATGGTCAGGTGGAATTCCGTGTATCCATGAAATACATTCATGAGTACATTCCCACAGGAATCCCTATAGAAGAAGTAAAAATTCTGGACATAGGAGCGGGGACGGGAAGATATTCTGTTGCGTTGGCAAACGAAGGATTCGACGTTACTGCCGTAGAGTTGGTAAAATATAATCTTGGAATTTTAAAATCCAAAGGCAGCAGTGTTAAAGCGATGCAGGGCAATGCTTTGAATTTAAAAAAACTGAAGGATAATACCTTTGATATAACACTTTTATTTGGTCCTATGTATCATCTTTTCGGACAGGAAGAAAAGAAAAAAGCGTTGTCAGAAGCCAGGCGCGTAACAAAACCGGGGGGAGTAATCTTGGTTGCGTATTGTATGAACGAATATGGAGTATTGACCTATGCTTTTAAGGAGAAACATATAGGTGAATGTATGACGGAAAATCGTCTGACAGAAGATTTTCATACCATTTCACAAAAGGAAAATCTTTATGACTATATGAGAATTGAAGATATTAATGCGCTTTTGGAAGATTCCGGATTGCAGCGAATCAAGATCATTTCTCCTGACGGACCGGCCAATTATATGCGCCCTTTCCTAAATCAGTTGTCAGAGGAAGAATTTGAACATTTTGTCAGATATCAGATGGCGACTTGCGAAAGGCAGGATTTGATTGGTGCAGGGGCACATACGTTGGACATTTTAAGAAAATGTTA
>CAZSBV010000183.1:0-4260 GCA_964605105.1 uncultured Lachnospiraceae bacterium
ATCGAAGATGCAATTGAAGGAATCACACACTCTATTTGTACACTTGAATTTGAAGACCACAGACCATTATATGACTGGGTAGTTAGAGAATTGGAATATCCAAACCCACCAAAGCAGATTGAATTTGCAAAAATGTACCTTACTAATGTAGTAACCGGTAAGCGATATATTAAAAAATTAGTAGAAGATGGAATCGTAGATGGTTGGGATGACCCAAGACTTGTTTCTATCGCGGCTTTAAGAAGAAGAGGATTTACACCGGAATCTATCAAATTGTTTGTTGATTTATGTGGTGTTAGTAAAGCGAATTCTTCTGTGGAATATTCTATGTTAGAATATTGTATCCGTGAAGATTTAAAATTAAAGAAATCCCGTGTTATGGCTGTTCTTGATCCGATTAAATTAGTTATCGATAACTATCCGGAAGGACAGACAGAAATGTTGGATGCTCCTAATAACTTAGAAAATGAAGCATTAGGAAATCGTCAGGTACCTTTTGGCAGAGAACTTTGGATTAACAGAGATGACTTTATGGAAGAACCTGTGAAGAAATATAACAGATTGTATCCGGGAAATGAAGTTCGTTTGATGTTTGCATATTTTGTAACTTGTACCGGTTGCGTAAAAGATGAAAGTGGCAAAGTAATTGAAGTACATTGTACTTATGATCCGGAGACTAAGAGTGGCAGCGGCTTTACCGGAAGAAAAGTAAAAGGAACGATCCATTGGGTACCGGTAGAACAGGCTGTAAAAGCAGAAGTAAGATTATATGAAAATATCATTGATGAAGAAAAAGGTGTTTACAACGAAGACGGAAGCCTGAACCTGAATCCGAATTCCATTGAAATTCTCAAAGATTGTTATATTGAACCTGTAGTAAAAGGAGCAGAAGCTTACGACAGCTTCCAGTTCGTAAGAACCGGTTTCTTCTGTGTAGACAGCAAGGATTCCACACCGGAAAATCTTGTATTTAACAGAATTGTATCTTTGAAGAGTTCATTTAATCTTCCTAAGAAAAATTAATATTTGCAATTAGTAATTTTACGTTTAAAGCGTAGAATAGAGTAAATTAAAGTGAGTTAATCGGTAACACAGCTTTCCTTATATATAGGAAAGCTGATGTACTGAATATGTAGGAAAGTAGGAATATGCATGGCCGGAAATAATGCAGATAAATTATTTGATAAAAAATATACCTGTCCTGTTTGTGATAATAATTTCACAGCTAAAACAGTGAAAACAGGAAAAGCCAGGATGATTCGTACAGATATGGATTTGAGAAATGTTTATGAAGATATTGAACCATTAAAGTATGATGTTATTTTGTGCCAAAAGTGTGGATATGGTGCGTTGGCAAGATTTTTCCCTAGTGTATCTTCTATTCAGCATAAGTTCATTACAGAAAAAATTACCCCTAATTTTAAACCATTACCGGAAGATAAAGATGATTATACATATGATCAGGCATTAGCTAGATATAAAGTTGCCTTTGCCAATGCCGTTGTTAAAATGGCAAAGGTAAGCGAAGGCGCTTATTTGTCTTTGAAAACAGCATGGCTTTACAGAAGTTACAAAGAAAATCTGGATAAAGACATGACGGGATATCAGGAAAAATATGAAAAATTGGAGAAATTAGAAAAGGAAAATCTCAGAAAGGCATACGACTATTTTATAAAAGCAGTTCAGACAGAAGAGTTTCCAATGTGTGGAATGGATGAAAGCACTGTGGATTATATTATTGCCGTATTAGCTATGGAATTTGGAGATTATTTTGATTCTTCCAAATTATTGTCCAAACTGCTTACTTCATATTCTGCAACTACTCGTCTGAAAGACAAAGCGAGAGAGGTAAAAGAAGAGTTGGCAAGACGTATGCAAGAAGCAGGGGTAGAATTATAAAATAAACAATAGCAAGTGATATTGAATTGGAAAATTCGATGAAGAGGAATGAGATTTTGGAGGGCAGACCGACACAGCATGATAGGTTGCCCTCTTTTCATGCTATGCGTCTCGTATGTGAAATTACCTAAAGTACGATAAATCAGGTATAGGAACATTATGTAAAAATGCCGCCCTGAAGGCGGCATAGATTTAAAATTATATTTCGATTTAATTATTATCTTAAATCAACGTAATGACGGCTGAAGTTTAAAGAGGATAAATCAAGAGCGTCACTGGCATCAAGATGCTCGTCTTCATCGTCAGCTTCAAATTCATCATTTTCTTCATCAACAGTATTCTTTTTGTTATTGATGAAATAAATAACACCTGCAATAACAGCTGCGACAGAGGCAAGGGAAACTAAAAATTTCAATATTTTTTTTAACATAGGAAAACTCCTTTCCGTTTCTTTTTATTGGGTATATTTTAATATATTTTTGGGGAAAAGTAAACTAAAGCTTGTTGAATCAAAATGAAAAATGTGTTATGCTAAATAGACTGAAAAAGTCAATACTACAGAGGTCGGAATGAACGAGAAATTTTTTGATTTAAAGAGAGAAAAGCAAGACCGTATGATCAATGCGGGGTTAAAGGTTTTTGCAAAGAGTGGTTATCGTCATGCAACTACCGATGATATTGTAAAAGAAGCGGGAATCAGTAAGGGACTTTTGTTTCATTACTTTACAAATAAAGTGGGCGTATATGTATTTCTCATGGATTATAGTGTACGCTTCTTGTTATTGGAACTTTCCAGAAATGTGAAAAAAGATACTACAGATTTTTTTGATTTGTGTAAGCAGATTGAGAATGGGAAATTGCAGGTCTTAAAGAACTATCCTTATATGCAGGCTTTTTTGGATAAAGCCTTTGAGGAAGTATGTCTGGAAGCTTTGGAAGAATGCGAAGAGCAGAAAAAAGCATATCAGGCAAAGTTGGAAGAATACTATGCACAAACTGCCCAGCATAATTTTAAAAATAATGTCACAGCAGAACAAATGCAGACTTTATATAGATATATTATTAAAGGTATTACAGCGGAACATATGGCGCTGGATACCATGCAGCCGGAGATTATGTATCATCAGGTCTGCGAATACATTGAAATGATGAGGAGAGCATATTAATGAAATATAGTAAATCTTATTATCATAATGAAATTGAACTTGTACGAGTGGATAGCGCAGAATTGAAAAATAAAATTGAAAAAGCTTTTTTAAGAAATCGGATTTCTTATTTTATTCGTTGGGACAAGGATTCTTTTTTTCAGAGAATATTTGGAAAGAAGAATAGTGAACAGTGCAAGATTTGTATCAATGATTGGGATAAAGAATTAGCTTTGGAGATTTTAAAAGATTTTGAAGAAGACATTGCAAAACAGGGAGAAATGTTATTAAAGAGAACAGAATCCATTTTGCAGGATACTTATATACATAAACAGCAGTAAAAAGGTAAGAAATCTGTTATGGATTTCTTACCTTTTTTACTAAGTAGATTATCTTTTCTTATAAACCGGATCGGCAGGATAGCTGCCTTTTAATTTTTGCATACCTCTTTGCAGGGCATCTTTGGAATTTTTCCAATCGGCGTCTTTATTTTCATAGTCGAATTTTTCAATTAGCCAGCTGATATCTTCATAAAGACGGTTCATGTTTTCTTTCATAAGAGCGAACATCGGAGGGAAAAAGTTTTCTTTTTGTTTGGAATTTAAGTTTATTTCTGCATGTTCACATAAATCACCAAAATGAGTCAGGCAAAAACCTTTGCTATGTAAAATCTTTTCTTTAAATTCACTATCTTTTTCATACAAATAAAGAAAAGTATCCAGATATCTTGGATATTCATTTTTGAAACGATTACAAATATAACAAGTATTATCCTTAGAAACTGTCCATCGTCCGACAGAATTAATTCGTTCTTCGCGCGTTTTTTTCTTCTCAAAAAGTCCGATTTTAACAGAGGAGTATCCCTGAAATTGTTTTTCCATTTCTGCAATGGTTTTTTGATAGTGAGTCTTCAAGATCCAAGCATTTCCTAAAGTATTTCCATAATCAAACATTTTTTTGAAATGGGTACGGCAGAAACCGGATTTATCAGTTTCTTCCCGGATGTCACTTTCCATATAAGAGGAACCGCCGCCTAACACAAAATCCATCAAATCTTGTTCCAGTTTACGTTCCAGAAAGCAGAAAGGACATTCGTCCTTGGCATTGACAGCATCGTTTAAGGGAATTGTATATAACTTTTCTTTCATACATACCTCCGAGATAGAAAATTTTATCTGCAAAGTCATGGAAAATGCAAAACTTTACGTTAATTGTA
>CAZSBV010000184.1:0-4259 GCA_964605105.1 uncultured Lachnospiraceae bacterium
GTTTTTTGGAGCATTTCATCAATGGCTTCTTCATATAAATCCCATTTTTCACGGTTACGCCAATCTTCGTCTGTAATTTTCCAACGCTTTTCTGGATTGTTCTGGCGGTCGGTGAAACGCTGCAACTGGGTATCTTTGTCAATTTGTACCCAGAATTTAATGATAATTGCACCCCAGTCGGAAAGTTCTTTTTCAAATTCGTTCATTTCGTTATAAGCACGTTTCCAATCATTTTCAGAACAGAAACCTTCCAGACGTTCTACCATGACACGTCCGTACCAGGTACGGTCAAAGATGGCAATATGACCGTCTTTGGGAAGTCTGGTCCAGAAACGCCATAAGTAGTGGCGGGCTTTTTCATGAGGTTCTGGGCTGGCAATCGGATGCACTTCAAAACCACGCGGGTCTAAGGCTTCTGTGATTCGTTTGATATTTCCACCTTTTCCGGCAGCATCCCAGCCTTCGTATGTAATGATTACCGGCACACGTTTGCGGTATAGACGATTATGTAAATCTTTCAATTTGTTTTGTAATTCATCCAGTTCTTTTTTGTAATCTTCATCGGAGATTTCTTTTCCCTCTAATGGAATCTCTGCAAGTTTTGGCATTTTTACCAATGGGAAAATGTTCTGTAACAGTGGAACGGAATGCGCACTGTTCTGAAGAGCAACTTCGATGCCGCTAACGAGAGTTTCCAATACTTGAAGTTCAGCCCATTTGCTGTCCGTGGAATCGATTAGATACCAAGGAGAGGTAGGAAGATTCGTGTCATTTAAGTAACGATCAAAAACTTTCCAACATTTTTTGTAATGCTCGTTCTGCCATTTGTCAAAATGGGAAACTCGCCATTTTGTATCTTTATCTTTCAGGAGTTTATCGATTCGCTTTTTCTGTTCATCCTTATCGATCTGCATAAAAAACTTGAGTACAAGGTATCCGTTGTCAGTCAGCTGGCGTTCAAAACGTTTGATGCTGTCAATACGTTTGTCATAGGCTTCATCAGAAAGCTTATCCTGAAGACGATCCTGTACAGTTTCTTCCATCCAGCCGGAATCTAAAAAGGTGAATTTACCGCTTTCCGGAATTTGTTTCATATATCGGTAGAGGAAGGGTTTGCGAAGTTCTTCTTCTGTTGGTGCAGACATTGTTGCAACTTTAAAAAATCTTGGGTCGATATTTTTAATTACTTTTCCAATGGTGCTTCCTTTTCCGGAAGAGCCCCAACCTTCGAAAAGTACAAGAACCGGTAATTTGTGTTCTTTGATTTTCATTTGCAGTTCGTAAAGCCTGCTGCGGGATTTGTCAAGACGGCTTTTCATTTCTTCTTTGGAAGGAATTTCAGCAGGAGTCCAGTTTTTCAACATGATAATCACCTCATTTTCTCAATTATGATAAGTTTATTATACCTCATATTTTTCAATTTGCGAATAGAAAAGTGAGAAAATTACGCTGCTTTCGGTGAAAAAATCTGAAAATAATTTTATTTGGAGTTATCCATATTTTAGAGGTCACAGAATCTCCCGTTTAAAACAATATTTATACGGGAAAGATGCAAATGTTAGTGAAGAGAAAGCAGAAATCTGATACAATGTTTATTAAATTTGAAAAAATATAAGCGGGAGAGGCAAAATGTTAATTGATTACCATGTTCATACAAATTATAGTGACGACAGTGAGTATGCTATGGAAGAAGTAGTGAAAGATGCTATTTCTATGGGAGCAAAGGAAATTTGTTTTACTGACCATGTGGATTATGGAGTAAAAACGGACTGGGATAGTGGAGAAGAAGTTATCTATAGAGCTGGAGCTGCAATGCTCAATGTGGATTATCCGCGTTATTATGAAGAAATCAAAAGTCTGAAAAGTAAATATAAAGACAAGATAAATCTTAAAATGGGAATGGAATTTGGAGTACAGATGCATACCATTCCTCAGTTTGAAAAGTTGTTTTCTAGATACCCATTTGATTTTATTATTCTCTCGATTCATCAGGTGGAGGATCAGGAAATCTGGTGTAAAGATTTTCAAAAGGGAAGAAACTGGCAGGAGTATAATGAACGCTATTATCAGGAAATGCTTTCTTCGGTACAAAATTACAAAAATTATAGTGTGTTGGGCCACCTTGATTTTATTACAAGATATGATGACAATGGAATTTATCCTTTTGAAAAAGTAAAACCAATGATAGAAAGTATTCTGAAAACAGTAATTGCAGATGGAAAGGGAATTGAGGTAAATACTTCCTGCCATCGTTATGGTTTGAAGGATTTGACGCCATCCGGAGAGATTTTAAGATTATATAAGGAGTTAGGCGGAAGGATTATTACGATTGGTTCTGACAGTCATAAAAAAGAGCATTTATGTAATTGTATAGAAGAAACTATGCAGGAATTGAAAAGACTTGGGTTTACAGAGTATTGTACTTATGAGAAAATGCAACCTATTTTTCATAAGTTATGAGATAGAAACAGCAATAAACGGATTTACAGAGTTTTATACTTGTGAGAAATACAAAATGAAAAAAATCAAGACTTATTATATGAGGAATAGGAAAATGAAATACATAGAAAAGCATCCCATGATTATGATTGTAGTGGGAGTCATAGGGATATCCATGTCTGCTATTTTTGTAAGATTCTCCACAGCACCATCGGCAGTAACGGCAGCGTTCCGCCTTTTGTGGACAGTCTTGCTTATGACGCCGGTTGTTTTTGGAAAAGAAGAAGTAAGGAAAGAATTATTTTCGATAGATAAAAAAGAGGGCATATTAAGTGTCGTAAGCGGAGTATTTCTGGCGGCCCATTTTGTGCTTTGGTTTGAATCTTTGCATCATACATCTGTGGCAAGTTCTACTACCATTGTATGTACAGAAGTTATCTGGGTGTGCCTGGGATTTTGTTTTTTTATGAAAGGAAAGTTGTCAGGGAAAGCGATTGCAGCTATAACAGTGACTTTTTTGGGAAGTGTATTGATTGCCTGTGCAGATTCCGCAGCAGGAGGTTTGCATTTGTACGGAGATACATTGGCACTTCTGGCTGCCATAGCGGTAGCAGTGTATACTCTGATAGGGCGTATTGTAAGAGCAAAAGTTTCTACTACAGTTTATACATATGTAGTATATACAGCTTGTGCATTGCTTTTGGTACTAACTTGTTTTATTCAGGGACAAAACCTATTCGGATATGGCATTAGTCCGGTGATCGTAGGATTGCTATTATCCATATTTTCCACGATTTTAGGACATAGTATTTTCAGCTGGTGTCTGAAATTCTTTTCTCCTTCCTTTGTATCAGCATCCAAATTGTGCGAACCGGTAGTGGCAGCTATAGCAGCAGGATTTTTGTTTGATGAAATGCCTGTTTTTTTACAGGTCGTGGGAAGTGTAATGATTTTAGGTGGCGTGCTTTATTATTCAAAGATAGAAAGTTAGAAAATATTAAAATATTATCAAGAGAATTTAACGGGAAATAGAACTGAGGAATGTATATGATTAACAGAGATGACATGCTGGAACTGACCAGACGTATGACACCGACAAGGACCTGCTTTGACAGAATTGCGGGAGCATATATAAATGACATGGGGGAAGTAGACGAGAGTTTTAATATTCATTTTGGGAAACTTTCAGGTTCTGAGAAAAAAAGAAATCTGGAACTTGCGAAAACAATCCCTTTTTCTAAAACAAACATACAATTAAAAGAATATGAGTTTCCCCAGAAAGCCAAGGTCAAAGACAGTATGTGGCAGCTTTTACAGGGAATGCAACAGTGCGGATTGAAAAACGATGCCTTGATGGAAATTTTTTATGAACAGATAGCCGATGGTTATCCTGTGGATTATGATACTGCGGTTTTTGTGTTCCATGGAGTTTATGATGTGCCATTGAAAGGACAGGATAAAGAAAGCCAGTGGGAATCTGAGGAAGTTTATGATTTTATTATCTGTACCATAAGTCCTTTGAAGGGAGAATATGAACCGGCAGAGCCTGTCTGGGGATTTCTGTACCCTGCGTTTTCAGATAGAAGTGCAGATAGGGAAAAAATTAATATTTTCCATACAGATCCTGAAAAAATAGAAGATGGGTTGATGTATAAATTTTTTGGTGAAAGATGACATTGTCACAATTGCGCAGTATAATATAAACAAAGTAGTTGCAAATCGTGGATAAAATTACAAAGAAAACGGAAGATTAGAAGTAGTATTTGCAAATAATAGGTTTTGATGGAAGGTGTAAAGTATGAAAAAGAAAGTTGTTGTAT
>CAZSBV010000185.1:0-2262 GCA_964605105.1 uncultured Lachnospiraceae bacterium
TGAGCGCCAACTTCTTTTATACGAAATCCTCTACACCAGCCATGAAGCCACCATGGATGAACTGATGTGCAGACTTGGAACCAGCAAGAAAACTATCCAGCGCGATATAGAAGACCTTACCGATGCAGGCTTAATCAAACTTACATATTCCAGAAGGGATAAGTCCTATAAACATGATGATGCTACAGGTATTATATCAGAATCAGAAGGAACGTATAGGTACATCCATTTGAAAAAACTTAGGCGACTCGCTACCTTCATGGAAGAGTTATCGGATGCAACAGATTATCACTTTGGCGAAGAATATAATTGTAGGGAACGGTACTTTGAATTGTTTCCGGATGTGTCAGAGCGTACAAGGATGCGGGATTATGAAATTTTGAATAAGATTGGTTATACTATTCGGTGGGATGAGTATGAAAAAAGGCACATCGTACAAGGGTATTTACATCAGATAAGAGAAGAATTTTAAGTAGACATCAGTTGAAGTGACACGTAGTGTTTTAGAGATTGAATCTGTATTGGGAAAAAGACGATTTGAGATTATGAAAAGATTTCAAATCGTCTTTTTTATTTGCGCAAAATTCGTAATACGTGTTTCATAGCGTTTTGCACTATGCCATACTGTTGTCGTTTGACAAAATACCTATATGATACAGTTGGCTTAGAAACGAACCTTGAAAATTAAATAGTAAATTTTAGTCATCATGTATCCGGAGGAATATTTCGGTGAAGTGTTTTGTAGGTAAAAGAGGAGGTAGAACTTTATGAGAAAAGTACATAGTCATGAAAATATAGCAAGGTTAATTTCGGGAGAAGAGGAAAAGGTCATGAAGGCACTTCTGTCAATGGACCGAGTGTTTGAAACCTTGTGTACGGAGATTTCGGATGTGAAAGGTAAAGAGCAGGATGAACGAATTGCAAGAAGGCAGCGGGAAGAAAATGCCTCTGGTATAGAGATATTCATGGAGCGACTAATGGTTCAATGTATTGGATTTTGGAGAGCTGATCTTATTAAAAATAGAAATGATCTACGAGCCATTGTCAAAATGACCCTTCCGGTGGAATTGGGCGAAAAATATGATCAGATGCTTAGAGAATGTGGTGTGTCAGCAGAATAACTATAATTTCAGGAGGACAGGAACATGAACGAATTAAAAGAAATCAGAGACAGGGTATTAGTAAATGTAAAAGAAGTTGTAGAAGAGAATAAAGAGAAAATAGAAGAAGCATACCAGTGGATAATGAGATTGGAATACACAGCAAGGAAAGAAGGGTTACTTGCTCTTGAGTACGAAGCGGGATTTATTCCAAAAGATATGATGTTGTGTGATGAAATAGGAAAGATGGTTTACATGGTCACTTGTGGAACGGAACCCAAGTTCCTTTCTGAAATTATGGTTCTAAAGTTTCTGGCAAATGATTATCAGGGGATAGAAGCATTACTATATTTTCTTTATGCACGCAGCATCCTTTTGCTTCAGGCAGGAGAGTCGCCTATGCAGGCAGAAGAATTGTTTAATGCTGTAATTCCAAAGAATGTACTTTTTTTTGATAAGCGTCATTCTATTTGGGAAGATGACAAAAAGCGAATAGTAAAAGAAGTGAAAGGTGCGATGTCTGAGGAGGAAAAAAAGCGATTGGAAGATATTTCTAAGCAGTTGCAGAGCCTGTCGGAGGAAGAATGGAAAAGTATTGTCAGTAGCAAAACTTTTTATGGATTTGATAAGGTAGTGCCTTATTTGGATGAGAAAACTCAGGGATTGGTAAAAGAACATATAAATGAGTGTAGGTATGAGACAATTATGACTTTCGTTGAGGCGTTAAAAGAACAAGAACTTTATCAGATTGCGGATGATTTTAAGGAAATGATAAGTGTTTTAAGAGAAACGCCGGAGTCCAAAGGCTTGATGGATGACATTGTAAAATACAGTGATACAGAAATACAGTATCTGATGAGGCATGTGGAATATACAATGTTAGCACTTGCACTAAAAGGAGAAAGGGGAGAAATAGCAGAGTGCTTTTATCGTAATCTTTCGCTTCGATTAAAGTATGAAGTTCAAGATGCAATGGCATATATGGGACCTGTACGCAGATGTGATGTGGAAGAGGCTCAGAGAAAGATAATGAAAATAGCCAAGGATAGGCTGGGATGGTAGGAAAGGAAACGTGGAGATGTTAAAAGAACTTTCTAATATACAACTTTTGTATGATGTAAAAACGGATGCCATGCAGCCTTTGGAAAAAATGGTAGATGAT
>CAZSBV010000185.1:2362-4232 GCA_964605105.1 uncultured Lachnospiraceae bacterium
GTGTAAAGAGGTAAAGGGACAGGATGCATTTATTAAATACATTACTATTTTAGCTCTTATGAAGATAAGTGAAGGAATTTCACCACGTGAATTACAGCAGGTTTTAATGTATCAATATATAGAACTAAACGAAATCTCCGGAGTTGGAAATGAGTGGTAGAACGTGGATGTATTTTATTGTAATAAAAAAGGAAGGAATAAAATATGGCATTTGACGTGTATAGTCTGATGAAATCAGAAGAGGTAAGGGAGTATTTGAGGAAGAATAGAAAGTTTACGCCTTTGGAGCAGGAAGCGATTATTAGGCATAGTTATTATCCTATAGAGGAAAAACTAAAATTTCTTAAGATGCTTTTAGATGACACAAATAGAGAAAAGTCAGGGCTATGGGATGAAACCAGAAAAGAGGAACAAAGACTTCTGGAAGAGAGAGGCAGGTTGTTTGAGTTTATTGTGAATTTTATTCACAATCCTGGGGAGGATGTTATCTATATGGCACTTCAAGATTGTAATGGATATGACATATGTCGATCCGATAACGATTATAGATTAAGTGAAAGTCTAATACTTGATACACATTATTTCAGAACTTTTGGGGATTTAATGAAGTATTATGATGTAGATGGAATGAGATGTGATTCGAAATACAAAGTGTGTGTGGATATGGTACTTACGTCAGAGATTGGTGCTAAATATAATGCAGATGAATTTGTACAGCCGGTATGGTTTCATTTGATGAATATAGATGGAAAAATGAAAGTCATTGATTTTGGAATTGATGATAAATGGTTTATGCGACAAGGTTTTTCAGAGGGATGTTTGGACGATTATTTCGGGGACAGATTTCGAAGTCCTCTTCCATTTGAACATGGTTGCAGAGTGAAACTTCAAACACCGGCAATGCGGAAACCTGTTTACGGTATTATGGATAGTTCACAAGATTATTATGGTTTCTGGTATCATTTCCTCTGGCTTGAAGATGCAAAACATAATACCAAAGAAGTAAGAAGGCTGTTGAAAGAATGTGAATCAATGTGGAAAGAAGTTGATTCAGTGGATATTGCCTATCCATTATTGGAGATGTTGGACAAATATATGACCTATGATTGGATTGAGAGAGCAGAAGAACAGAATGAATAAGAGGAAGATTTTATGAACTATGTAGTGGCCGATATTCACGGATGTTATAAGGAATATATGGAATTAATAAACAGAATCAATCTGTCAGAAATTAAGGACCATTTGTACATTTTGGGTGATGCCTTAGATAGAGGACCAGAGCCTATGAAAGTGCTTCTGGATATGATTGGACGTCAGAATGTCACATATATCATAGGAAATCATGATTATCTCTTTTTATATTTTGTGGGTAAGATGGGATTGGATTTATCAAAGGTGGATGATATGTCAGTGGATGATATTTCAGATTTTTATGCATATCTGGAAGATGGAGGGCTTACCACAATAGACAAGTTCATGCAGTTAACGTATGAAGAAAAGCAGGCTGTATGTGAATATTTAGAGAAGGCAAATGTTTATAATGTGATACAGATACATGATAAAAAGTATGTACTTGTTCATGCCGGTATTCGTAATTTTAAGGAAGAGGTATTACTGGAAAATCATGATCTTCTGGATTTTATTTGTGAAAGGACAGATTATCAAAAAAGATATTATCAAGATAAAAATACGTATATGATTACAGGGCATACACCAACGATGTACATTAATGCAGATTCTTCCCCGGAAGTGTATATTGGAAATGGGCATATTGCAATTGATTGCGGATGTGTTTATGGTGGAAGATTAGCTTCATATTGTCTGGAAACGGGAAAAATTACATATGTAGATACTATAAAAGGGTAAAGAG
>CAZSBV010000186.1:0-4229 GCA_964605105.1 uncultured Lachnospiraceae bacterium
TGTCCTTTATCTGCCAGAATGATTGTAAATCAGGTAAGTATGCAGATGTATGCAGACAGGATAAAACCTTTGATCGTACAGTTAAAGCAGGAACTTGAGAAAGAGAAATAAAGGTATAGTGGGCTTTATATAGAAAAGTTGAAGATTTTACATAAAAAGGAGCAAAAGTCAAATGCGTACTTTGAAATTGACAGAAGAAACCAGAAAAAATGTATTAGAAGAATTATTAAAAAGAAGTCCCAACCAATACGGACAGTATGAAGCAGTGGTAAATGAGATTATTCAGGCAGTTCGTGAAAAAAGGGATGAGGCAGTGTTGGAATACACCGGCAAATTTGATAAATGGGATTGCAACAGCGCTAATTTAAGAGTTACAGAAGCAGAAATTCAGGAAGCTTACGCTCAGATTGATGATGAATTTATTGCCTGTATGAAAAAAAGTGCTGAAAATATTACTGCATTTCACGCAAAACAGCTTCACAACAGTTGGTTCGATCCAAAACCGGACGGCACCATTCTTGGAATGAAGATTTTACCGATAGAAAAAGCAGGAGTATATGTTCCGGGTGGAAAAGCAGCTTATCCATCCAGTGTTTTGATGAATGTATTACCAGCCAAAGTTGCGGGAGTAAAGAAAATTGTTATGACTACACCGGCTGGAGCCGATGGCAAAGTAAATCCGGGAACCCTGGTAGCCGCAGATATTGCCGGAGTGGATGAAATCTATAAAGTGGGTGGAGCACAGGCAATTGCAGCTCTGGCATTTGGTACAGAAACGATTCCAAAAGTAGATAAAATTACCGGTCCCGGTAATATTTTTGTGGCTTTGGCGAAAAAAGCATGCTTTGGCTATGTTAGTATTGATTCTATTGCCGGACCAAGTGAGATTCTTGTGATTGCTGACGAGACAGCTAATCCAAGGTATGTGGCGGCAGATTTATTATCTCAGGCAGAACATGACGAGTTGGCAAGTGCTATTCTGGTAACTACCAGTAAAGAACTGGCGGAAAAAGTATCTGCACAGGTGGATATTTTTGTAGAAGAATTATCCAGAACTGAGATTATGAGAAAATCGTTAGATAACTATGGATATATTTTATTAGTAGACGACATGGACGAGGCTATCGAAACAGCCAATGCGATTGCTTCGGAACATTTGGAAATCTTAACCAAGGATCCATTTGCAGTTATGACAAAAATTCAGAATGCAGGAGCTATTTTTATGGGAGAATACTCTTCTGAACCATTAGGAGATTATTTCGCAGGTCCGAATCATGTGTTGCCTACTAATGGAACCGCAAGATTCTTTTCTCCATTAAATGTCGATGATTTTATGAAGAAGACCAGTATTATTTCTTATTCCAGAGAAGCTTTGGAAAAAGTACATAAGGACATTGAGTTGTTTGCTGAAAGAGAAGGGTTAACAGCTCATGCAAATTCTATTAAGGTGAGATTTGAATAGTTGAATTTGTAAGAATGCATCTATATACTTGTATAAGTATATAGGATAATTAGAGAGTGGAGAGAATGTTATGGCTAGAGAAGCAAGTGTAGTTAGAAAAACAAAGGAGACAGACATTCAGTTAAAGTTAAATATTGATGGAAAAGGACAAAGCGAGATTTCTACCGGAGTGGGTTTCTTTGATCATATGTTGGAAGGCTTTTCCAAGCATGGATTCTTTGATTTGAATGTGAAGGTAGAGGGAGATTTGCATGTGGATGCACATCATACTGTGGAAGATACAGGAATTGTGTTAGGACAGGCGATTGCAGAAGCTATTGGAGATAAGAAGGGGATGAAACGATATGGTAGTTTTATTCTTCCGATGGATGATGCTTTAGTTCTTTGTGCTATTGACTTGTGTGGTCGACCATATTTTCAGTTTGATTTGGAATTTCCTACCGAAAAAATAGGAGAATTTGATACCGAATTAGTGCGAGAATTTTTCTATGCCATTTCCTATAAATGTGGGATGAATCTGCATATGAAAATGTTATCCGGTGTGAATTCACACCATATTGCGGAAGCAGCATTTAAAGCTTTTGCAAAAGCTTTGGATCAGGCAACAAGCATAGATGCGCGAGTTGATGGAATTTTATCTACTAAAGGTAGTTTATAATTTGCAAAGTATCAAAGAAAAGGTTACTTGTGCCGTAAATGAAGGATGACGGAATGGAGATTTTTTATGAATAAAAAGTTAGTTGCATCTCTTTTTCTTTATGAAAAGGAAGCAATCGTTGGGTTTGATAATTTAACAGTAGTAAGCAAAGATCCTGTGACATTGGCAAAAATGTATAGTGATAAGCATGCAGATGAATTACTGGTATTGGATTTGTCTATGGGAGACAAAGAGCATGATGAGGCATTGGATATCATCAAAGCTATTTGTGAAAACGTGGAAATCCCTGTGATTGGGGCTGGAAATGTAAAACGAATGGAAGATGTGAAAAAACTTCTCTATGCAGGATGTCAGAAGGCAGTATTAAATTATTCTAAAGAAGGAAATATTGCGATTACTGAGGAAGTTTCCAAGAAATTTGGAAAAGAAAAGATTGTTGTTTCGGTAAAAGATGAAAAGGCTTATTCCGAGTTTGAAGATATTATAAAAGATTATGCTTGTGAAACCATTTATATGGGCAGCAAATTCAAAGAAGCAGTTGCAGATTCACCGATTCCTGTGATTGCCTGCCTTCCGGATGTTTCTTTGGATAAATTGATTGAAATTATGTTGCAGGCAAATGTATGCGGCGTTGCCGGAGAAATGGTAAACAAAAATGCAAAGGAAATAGATTCTTTGAAAATGCTTTTAAAGGGCAACGGTATTCCTATGGCAGCTTTGGAAGCCAGCATTAGTTGGGAAGAATTCAAGAAAAACAGTGACGGAATGGTGCCTGTCATTGTTCAGGATTATAAGACAGATGCAGTTTTAATGCTTGCATATATGAATAAAGAAGCGTATGAAAAGACGTTATCTACCGGAAAAATGACTTACTGGAGCCGCAGCCGTGATGAATTGTGGATCAAAGGTGATACCAGCGGACATTATCAGTATGTAAAGAGTCTGACTGCTGACTGCGATAAAGATACTATTTTAGCTAAAGTATCGCAGGTAGGAGCAGCCTGTCATACGGGAAGTTACAGCTGTTTCTTCAATCCTATTATGGAAAAAGAAGATGCGAAAGCAAGCAATCCACTAAAAGTATTTGAGGATGTATTTGCTGTGATTCAGGATCGTAAAGTAAATCCGAAAGAAGGTTCTTATACCAACTATCTCTTTGACAAGGGAATTGATAAAATTCTGAAAAAACTGGGTGAAGAGGCAACAGAAATTGTAATTGCAGCAAAAAATCCGAATCCAAATGAAATCAAATATGAAATTTCCGATTTCCTCTATCATATGATGGTCCTTATGGCAGAAAAAGGAATTACCTGGGAAGAAATCATTGAGGATCTGGCGAAGAGGTAAGAACGTGACATATATTTCAGAATCGGGAATAAATCAAAATCTTATTGAAGATATTCTGGATTGATTGAAGAGTTAAAAACATATTTTAAAAGAAAAATACATAGTATTAGAATAAGAACTAAGGGACAATTACAGATATTGTTTGGGATATAAGATCTTAACAATAATTGTGATTGTCTTTTTTGTTTGGGAAAGGAAAATGCTTTTGGATATTGAACAAAAACTGGATTTGATACAACAGATACATAGAGAGCAGGAAAAGAATGAGAGATATTATAGGAAAGAATCAGAAGGGCAAGTATCCTGGTCTGCTTCTTTTCGGTTACGATTACTGTTGGCAGTGTTACTCTTTCTATGCTTTTTTGTGATGGAAAAGAAGCAGGTTGAGGTTGGTGGAATTTGTTCATCAGACATTGTTGATTATATAGGTAGTAACATGGACATTGAGAAGTTAAGTGCCTTGGTAGAATATTAAAAATTACTTTGAAAAATACAGTAAAAGATAGTATGATAAGAAGTACATAAGGAGGTATAGAATATGGCAATCAAAGCGAGTGATAACTTTAAAGTTTATCAAAATGAAAATGGTCCTTCTATCGGAACTTTGACCAGAAAGGTAATCGAAAAAGATGGACTCTATTTTAAAGATATTGATGGTACGGGGGAAGTTACAAAAGTAAATGACTGGAGACTTCCGGCAAAAGAAAGAGCTGCTGCCTATGCAGAAACTTTAACTGTGGAAGAAAAAATCGGACAGTTATT
>CAZSBV010000187.1:0-4141 GCA_964605105.1 uncultured Lachnospiraceae bacterium
ACAACTCTGTCACCTAATGGTACTAATTTCATAATATGCCTCCTATTATATAAAAATTTTATTTGTTTTTGTCGGTTATTAGCACTCATTTAATTCGAGTGCTAATCTCTATTGCCTATATTATGTTTTTCCTGAATTTGGTGCAAGCGAGATTATGGTCGTATATTTTTCATTCTCTCTCTTTTCCTCTTGTTTTCTTTCTTTTTCTCTTATTTTCTAACCCATCTTAATTTAATATATTTTTTAGAAAGTTTATTTGATGATTAGGTTCATTAAAATATAAGATTGGTTTCTATTTACCCAATTCATGAAAAATACCTGCCCGGTAAATGAGCAGGTATTACAAAATCATATTAATATATAGTTATTATAAAGCTCTTCTAAGTCTATCCTGATAACCAGGGGCTTTTTTCATATTCATCTTATTTTCAAACATTTCATATTCCGCATCTGAGAATACTTGAGATAAATACTCTTCCACATTTTCTTTTACAGCAATGCCTACAGCCACAGATGGCGCAAGGCATTTATCTACATACTCATTACAGGCATTCTGAATGGCTTTTGCGTAGCCTTCTGCTTCTCCTTCTTCCGGCATTGGAATCATAACATTGAACACATCTCCATCTACTCTTCCAATAACATATTCCGGTCTTGCTTCCTTTTGGAGAATATTCGCAATAATTCTAATCAGGCGATCACTTTCTTCATCTCCAAAATGATCATTAGCAAATTTCCAGTCATTAATATTAATACAAATAGCAGCAATTGGTGCAACCTGTGAGCGATCTAAAACTTTCATTCTGCTTCTAAAATATGTATGAGTTAAAACTCCGGTCAATGGATCTGTTCTTACGCCTTCTGCTTTACGATTCAATTCTTCTTCTGCCTGGAACTGAACTTCATAAACATATTGGTCAGTTTCTTTATAATAATAGGTCTGCTCTGCCCATAATCTCCAACTATCAAGCAGTGCTAATACCAAATTTTCTATAATCTCACTTTGAGCCTCATTTACCGTATAGTAGAAATGACCCATTGTACGTCCTGCTATTCTGATTTTTAATCCAGGATTCTTCACCACATCAATTTCATTCTCGTCCCATTCGCCTACACTTGCCACAATCTCCCCATGACGTCTGGTGAGCAAAAATTCTGCACCCGATAATTGATTTAAACCTTCCAATTCTTTTTGAACAACTGTCAAATCAAGCAATTGCCCCAGTGAATAGTTTTTAATGTTTTCTTTCACTCTTTTTTCTAAAGAAACTGAACCGTAAGCCATAAGTAATTCCCCTTTAATTTACATATTCCCCAATTAGATATATTGTACAGTTTCCAGTTGTATTTGGCAAGGTGTTTTGTGCTTACTTCAACTAATTATTTTGCATTAAAAAATGCTCCGATATAACCTACAGAATCATCTTTTATACCTATTATGACTTGATAATACCGTTTCTTTATATTTACCATCTACATAGCATTCTTACTCTTTCATATCAAATTCCGGATAAAACAATTTACCTTATAAATTTATTACTCTTTAATATTTTAACCTTCCCCTATTAAAACCTTTTTTCCTTTAAAAGCAAATCCATATTTCCGTATATTACTTTTAGAAATTCCATTCGCAATTAATTTTGTCGCATACTGTTTCTCTTCTATCTGTTTTAATGCGACCTGTACCGTGTCCTCAAGGCTGCTTTCTTTTCTTGGATTGTGTACTTTAAATTCCAGTATAAACGCATCCTTTGTTTTATCTTTAGGTTCCAGCATAACATCATATCTGCCAAATCCACTTTCCCGGTTAGACGTAACGATATATTCTTTGTTCAGCTCTGTCATAAGTCCTAACACAAAACCATGGTAAAACCTCTCCGGTTCCTCTCCAGTAGGTCTGTTTCCGGTATCAAAATAACTGAACATTTGCAAAGAAACACGATTCATGTAATCGTTCATTGCATCTAAATCACCTAATAAAAGTGCAGTTACAAAATCATTATAATCTGCCTTTACTGGTTTGAACCAACTCTTTACCATACTCCGGAACATCTGCTTTACTTCATAATTCGTCAATGCAAGCTCATACATAACATCTTCGCCATCTTCCAATTCATCCGCTTTATCATAAGACAGGATTTTCATATAACCGCTTGCTACAAGAAGACTCCAAACTGCTTCTTCATCATCTCCTAACTGACTATATACAATCTGTTCATCAATGATACACCATATATGCTCACCTCTCAACAACTGTTCAAAAGAAGCTTTTGTTTTACGGTTTCCTTCCCGTATCAGTTTTCCTGCAAGACTGTTGGCACTGGTATTTGCCCAATAAGTCATATATTTATTTTTATCCACAAAATTTAAAATAGACCATGGATTATAAATATCCCGATAACTTCCAAAAACAAATCCATCGTACCAGAACTTTACTTTTTCTTTTTCCTCTCCCAATCCGAACTCATCCAATGCAACAAATACTTCCTCTTCTGTAAACCCAAAAGCTGTAGCATATTTATCTGATGTGGATGTTACCACTTCTAAATGGTTCAAATCTGAAAATATGGATTCCCTGCTTACTCTGGTAATTCCAGTCATAATACTACGTTCCACCCATGGATTAGTCTTAAAAGTGGAATTGAACAGACTTCTGGTAAAAGCAACCAATTCTTCCCAGTATCCATTGACATAAGCTTCCTGCATTGGCGTATCATATTCATCCAATAGAATAATTACTTTTTTGCCATAATAGCGGTATAGATAATCAGATAACTGATATAACGCTGATGTAGCAACACTATCACTCATGTCCGCTTCTAATACCTGATTAAAATAATATCTATCCGCATCTATCAACACATCACTATCTCGAACAAAAGAAAATTTAATATAAAGATTCCTTAAAATCTCACATATTTTCTCTTTCGTTGCTTCATAATTTTTTTCTTTAATTCTTGCAAAAGACAGGCTGATCACCGGATAAGTCCCCTGGATATTCCGATATTTATCTTCTTCCCATATCGAAAGCCCTTCAAACAAATCTCCTCTGTCTGCATAATCTACAGAAAAGAACTGTTCCAGCATACTTATATTTAAAGTTTTTCCAAAACGACGGGGACGTGCAATTAAAGTAGCATCATCTCCGCTTTCCCACCATTCTTTGATAAAAGAAGTCTTATCTATATAAAAATAATTATTTTCCCTGATTTTTGAAAAATCCTGTATTCCAATTCCAACTGTCCTTGCCATAGATGACTCCTTTCTTTCCATATTATAAGTATATAACAAATATATATTATAATCATCCATTTTTGTTTATTTGTCAACATTTTTATTCTTTTTGGTATATATGTATTAAAATTCAACAAAAATTAATCTGTTGTAGTGATACATTTATATTGTAAAAGTATCAACTCCAAATATGAGATAATTTATTATATCAGAAAAAATAAAAGTATATTAAAAGAGCTTATCTCAAGAAAACTCTTTTCTCGAAACAAGCTCTAATTTTGCTATTTCATTTTTACAATTTTAATAAATTTATTATTAATAAACAATCACATATTTACCAAATACAGTTGTATCTACAGTAAGTGTACTTGGATCATTGTCTGTGTCTTTTAATTCCACTACTTTTCCATCTGCTGTTACACAAAGTACAGAATATGTTCTATTTGCATCTATTGCATGTTTAGGAAGACCGAACATTAAAGAAACAGGTTCTTTAGAACTGTTCAGTTTTGTGATTTTACCATCTTTAGTAATACTGTACATATCGGAAACAACCATACTAAGAACGTTCTTTCCGCTATTTGCTGCGGCATAATTTAAAGCTTCTCTATCTTCTTTTGCAACAAAGTCAGACATATAGATACTTGCATTAGTTCCAGATGCGATTTCTTCATCGGTAAGACCGATGGCTTTCTGAACCTCTGCTTTTGGTGTATTAACTGCTGTTCCGCTTAAATTGCTTACTTCATAAACACCTGCAATTTCAGTTTTTACTGTTTCACCGGTTGCTGTTGTAACAACCTTTTTCTGTTTTGCTTCTACTTCAGCTGCTTTCTGTGCATGAATTTCTTCTGCCGTTGGTGCCGTAGCTACTTCATCACTATTAGCATTATATTGACATCCGCTA
>CAZSBV010000188.1:0-4132 GCA_964605105.1 uncultured Lachnospiraceae bacterium
GGATCAAACTGTTTTCCGGTCTCTTCTTCTATCATATCAAAAGCTATACCAATCGGTATGCTTTCCTTATAAACCCTCTTGGAAATTAACGCATCAAATACATCGGCCACAGCCATAATTCTGGCTGCCAATGGGATTTCTTCTCCTTTCAAACCTTCCGGATATCCTTTTCCATCCCATCTCTCATGATGATATTTTGCCACATCTCTGGAAATTTGAACTAATTGTTCATCCGCATGTTCTCCTAAGATAAACTGGACAATATCTCCCCCAACCGACGAATGGGTCTTCATCACTTCATATTCTTCTTGATTTAATCTGGCAGGTTTGTTCAGAATCAAATCTGATATCGTAATTTTTCCAACATCATGAAGCGATGCTGCATTTACAATTTTATTAATATAATTATCATTTACAATATCTGTATGCAGATTTTTTTCCTGCATTCTTTTTACAATCATAGAAACATAACGCTTAGTATTTCTTACATGTTCTCCTGTATTTGCATCTCGGCTCTCAATCAAAGTCGCCATTCCTTCAATGACATCTTCCTGCATTTTAATCATTTCATCTGCCTGTTGTTTAATTTCCTTAGTCTGCGCCAGAACACGTTCTTCCAAAGTAAGCTGATATTTCTTCAATTCTTCCGCATAATGCAGGGATTTCATCTTATTAAAATGACTAGTCGTGCAAAAATATGCTACAATTCCAAAAACCACAAGAGAAACTATAATATTCGTAAATAACACGCTTTCTACTCGTTGAAATAAATCCGCGGAACTGATCATCATAACAACATACCAATCATTTCCAACCATCTCCGTGAAAGCAATGTATTCTTCCCCTTCAATTTCTATCTGCATATTATGAGGTTTTTCCTGCATGATTCTTGTTACAACATTATTCATATCAGAACCTTGCGTATTCTCATCTTCCAGATAATTTTTTCCTCTTTCCCGAGAATCCGAATGGGCTACTATCAATCCATTTTTGTCCATAATGAAACCATATCCATTCCCATTCAGATTAATATCCTCTGCCAAAGTCTGCATTTCATTTAATACCATATCTAACGAAATGACATCCTCTCCATCCGATAACATTTGGGTCAAAGAAATTATGACCTGATTGGTCTGAGCATCCACATAAGGTGATACAATAACCGCCTCACCATTTCCTTTAATTGCCTCTGTGTACCATAGACGTTCTGTTGGAACATAGTCATCCTCCGGCACCCAACCTACACCATCCACATAAGTGTTATCTATCCATCCATAAATCCCGGTAAAATTTTCGTTGATACGGCTTGCATAATCTACAGATGCCTTGATAATGAATTCCTCAATCTCTTTAGCATCATGCCCATGCTGCAACATATAATCCACTGTCTGTCCGGTAATATTAATTACTTCCAGACTCCTTACCAGAAAACCATTTAGAGTTTCTGCTCTTTCTTTAACCGCTGTCTCTCCCATTGTCATAGCATCTTCTTTTGCAACATTATAAAAGGAACCAAAAGTATAATATACTATAAGCCCCATAGCTAATAAAGTTGCAATCAAAGTAATTATGTAATGTACTTTTCCGTTTTTCTGCATATACGTCATACCTTCTTTTCGATTAAAAACTTTTTTATTTACGAACTATATCAACTAAAAATCATTATTAACCGTTTTTTTATCTCTACATTCAATATTATCATGCAATTCCAACCTTTTCAATTTCTCTGTCAGTAATTTTTCCAAAATATCAATTTCTATTTATCAAACATCATATATTCCAAATATTTCTTCTGAAACTTTTCATTCTCTGCCAAAGATATATATTGAGTTCTTTTTACAATATTCATTACACTATCGTTCATCTTTTTATTGCTGCTTCTCTTTTTATCACCTTGACCTGCATCTTGTAACTTTCCTATAGCTTCTACGTTTCCTCTGCCAGCCTGAATCGCCCCCTGTAATGCTCCATTTCCGATAGGCTCACTTCTTCCTCTGAATTCTTCCGGTAATATTCCTATATCTATAACATCTTCTTCCAATAAATTAGCTCCAAATCCTCCTGCCAGATATACGTGACTTACTTCCTCCGTTCTACATCCATATTCTTCCATCAAAATTTCAATTCCTGCTCTTATAGCAGCCTTTGCCATCTGAAATTCTCGAATATCTCGCTGATAAA
Organism: uncultured Lachnospiraceae bacterium; assembly: GCA_964605105.1. Lineage (GTDB taxonomy): Bacteria > Bacillota > Clostridia > Lachnospirales > Lachnospiraceae > SFDP01. The sequence goes on from CAZSBV010000188.1 coordinate 2,182, forward strand.
CAGATATTTTATCCCCAGTTTCAAGAGTCCATAACGGAAATCCCTTTTCATTGTACGGATATCTCAAAACGCCTTGTTCATCCATTATTTTATTCTGTTTTAACTGCGCTATTACAGACATCAATCCAGTACCGCAAACTCCAATTGGAGGAATTTTATCTTTTATCGTCTTTACCACGGCTCTTTGATTTTGTATTTTCACCTGACATATGCTCCCCGGAATACTGGCTGTACCGCAAGTAATATTACCACCTTCGAAAGCGGGTCCTGCTGCAGTAGATGCTGCCACCAATCTATCTTTATTGCCTATTACCATTTCTCCATTGGTTCCCAGATCAATCAAAAGAGAAATTTCTTCCTTCTCAAATTTCGGGCAATTCAGGATATCTGCCACAATATCGCCTCCAATAAAGGCTGAAATTCCAGGCAGAATTGTCACCGAGACCTTTTCGTATAAGCTATTTTTATCATCTGCACTAAATGAAATACACTCTTTTAATGTACAATCAATCTGTTCCAAATGACCACTAATAAAAGGATATTTTCCTAATGACTGACAGGAGTATCCCATAAGAAGATGAATCATGGTAGTATTCCCTGCTATGATTACTTGCGTAAGATTTATCTTTTTCTGCTTGTTCGCTTCTTCACTTTTATCATTAACAGATATATCTGTCTGATTCTCTATCTTAGTTAGTTTTCTTATTCCCTTCCACAAATCTTCTTCTATTAATCTTTTTAATTCTTCCATTTTTCCTTCATTTGCGGCTACGATTCTGCTAATGACATCTGCTCCGAATTTTCTCTGATGATTTAAGGAAGTGTAAGCATCGCGTATTTCTCCTGTTTCTGCATCTACTAATGCCATAGCAATAGTGGTCGTACCAATGTCTATGGCGATAACGTAGTTTGCTTCTGCCATATCGGTCTGTTCAATTTTTATTCCTGTCGTTATTTCTTCCAGGTCATCGATTTTATGAATTCCCGCTTCTCCTTTTTTTTCAGAAATTCCTTCTACTACAATTTCGTTTTCCGATTTTCCAACTATTTCAATATATAATTCTTCCGAATTGTTTACTTCATACCTCTCTTCAATATTCGCTTTGCAAGCCAGACGAATCCCTTGTTTCAATTCTTCTTTGGACAAAAGTCTTTTGTCCGTCTCGGTAATTGGTAATTTACCAGCGAATACTTTTATCTTGCACTTTCCACAAGTTCCATTCCCATGACAGACATTAGACACATAGACATGATTTTTCTGTAATATTTCCAGCAAATTCTGACCTTCATAATCTTTTATATATAATTCATCTGTATCAGTTTTCACTTTAATTTTTATTTTTTCTTTATTCATATTAAACCTGAATATATTTCCATTTCCTATATACTTATTAATCTATCATCAGTTTATTCAAACAAATACCCCGAACTACTCAAAGCAATTCGGGGTATCATATATAAATACCTTCTTCTTATTCTTCGTTTCCTTCTGCAACAGCTGCTGCTCTTGCTGCAACTTCTTTTGCCTGAACATCACTTGGAGCCTGTTCATAACGGGAGAATTTGTAAGAGTAATCTCCACGACCACCTGTCATAGATCTTAAATCTGTACAATATCCGTTAAGGCTTGCCATCGGAATATCAGCTTCGATAGCTGTCTTTCCGCCTGCTACAGGGTTCATACCAAGTACACGACCTCTACGTTTGTTTAAGTCACCCATGATATCTCCTGTATAGGAATCAGGTGCTGTAACTGTTAAGGAATAAATTGGCTCTAATAATACTGGTGTAGCTTCCATGAAACCTTTCTTGAATGCCTGAATAGTAGCCATCTTGAATGCCATTTCGGAAGAGTCTACCGGATGGTAAGATCCATCGTATAATGTAGCTTTCACACCAACTACAGGATATGCAGCTAAAGGTCCTTTTCCTACAGAATCCTGTAAACCTT
>CAZSBV010000189.1:0-4109 GCA_964605105.1 uncultured Lachnospiraceae bacterium
TTTGCGACAAGTGGGATAGATAAGAAAAGAGGATAGGAGAATAAAGAGAAAACATGAGTTTAGCAGATCAGATTTTTATAAATATGTGCAAAGATATTCTGGAGAATGGGACCAGTACCGAAGGGGAAAAAGTAAGACCGAAATGGCCGGATGGAACTCCCGCTTATACAATTAAGAAATTCGGAGTTGTAAATCGTTATGATCTGTCCAAAGAATTTCCGCTTCTGACTTTGCGTCGCACTGCGTTAAAATCAGCTACGGACGAAATGCTTTGGATCTGGCAGCGTAAATCCAACAATATTAAGGATCTGAATAGCCATATCTGGGATGAATGGGCAGATCCGGACGGCTCTATTGGAAAAGCCTATGGCTACCAGATGAGCGTAAAGCATCAGTATAAAGAAGGTATGATGGACCAGGTGGACAGAGTTATCTATGACTTGAAGAACAATCCTTTTAGTCGCCGTATTATGACCAATATTTATGTTCATCAGGATCTGCATGAAATGAATCTTTATCCTTGCGCCTATAGTATGACCTTTAATGTGACCCAGAAAAAAGGGGAAGATAAGCTGACTTTAAACGCGATTTTGAATCAGCGTTCTCAGGATATTCTGGCAGCCAATAACTGGAATGTTGTGCAATATTCTGTATTGGTTCATATGCTGGCACAGGTCTGCGATATGAATGTTGGTGAACTGGTACATGTCATTGCAGATGCTCATATTTATGACAGACATATTCCGATTATTGAGGAATTAATTTCCAGACCTACCTATGATGCGCCAAAATTTACTTTAAATCCGGACATCAAAGATTTCTACCAGTTCACACGTCATGACGTATCTGTGGAAAATTATATTACCGGAGAACAGGTAAAAGATATTCCGATTGCCATTTAGCAACGGTTTCGATTTGGCTGGCTGAAGTGTCAGAACTATAGGAGGATGAAAAAATGAATTTAATTGTAGCTGTAGATGAAAACTGGGCAATCGGATATAGAAATGAATTACTGATCCGTATTCCGGCAGACATGAAAATGTTCCGTCAGGAAACTACCGGGAAAGTGGTGGTTCTGGGAAGAAAAACCTTGGAAACCTTTCCAAATGCTCAGCCATTAAAAAACAGAACGAATATTATTTTGTCTGCCAAAGCGGATTATGAAGTTAAGGATGCCACAGTAGTTCATTCTATCGACGAATTGTTAGAAGAACTTAAAGCATATGCGGACGAAGATATTTATATCATTGGTGGGGAAACCATTTATCGTCAGATGCTTCCATATTGTAATGTGGCACATATCACAAAAATAGACAGAAGTTATGAGGCAGATGCTTTTTTCCCGAATCTGGATGAAGATCCGGCTTGGGAAATTACTGCTCAAAGCGATGAGCAGAGTTATTTTGACACTACTTATAGCTTTGTGAAATATGAGAGAGTGAAATAAAGTTTATAAAAGAAACTATGACCCGTCCAATTTTGGGCGGGTACTTTTAAAACTACAAGAAGGAGCAGCCATGCAAACAAGATATTATTTAAATGATAACTGGAAATTCTGCGAAGAATACGTGGAAGAAATGACAAACATAACATATGATGACAGCAAAATGGTGGATGTACGAATTCCCCATACATGTAAGGAGCTGCCATACCATTATTTTGATGAAAGTGAATATCAGATGCTGTGTGGATATCGGAAGATGGTATGGATACCGCAGGAATGGCAGGAGAAAGTAATCTTAGTGAACTTTGAAGGCGTTGCTCATGATTGTGAAGTATATGTAAATGAGAAAAAAGCAGGGGAACACCATTGTGGATATACAGCCTTTACCATAGATATTACTAAGCTTGTACAATTTGGGAAAGAGAATCTGCTTACGGTAAAGGTGGACAGCAGAGAGACTTTAAATATTCCACCGTTTGGAAACGTTATTGATTATATGACTTATGGTGGAATTTATCGGGATGTTTCCATAGAAGTGAAAGAAAAGTGTTACATAAAAGATATTTTTCTTCACGCAGATATTAGCAATATACAAGGGGATAAAGTTAATGCATGTGACGCCATATTACATTCTCATATTCAACTGAGTATGCAGGATGAGAATTTGAAGATTCATCAAACGATACAGCCTTATAAGACAGATGGTTGCTCCGGTTTTGAATCTGATAAAAAGCCGGAGCGTAGGGAGTGTATTTTTGAATTACCGGTGATAGGAAATCAGATGAGGATGGAATCGTTAACGTCACAGGAAGTAGCAAATACAACGAAGAAAATAACCAAATTCGATTTGCAAAGGAAAGTAAACGATATTTTACTTTGGGACATAGATAATCCTGCGTTATATGAAATAACTACCCAGTTGATGAAGGAAAATCAAATAGTGGATGAAGCAGTGGTAATCTTTGGTTTCCGTAAAGCTGAATTCCAAAAAGATGGCTTTTATTTGAATGACAGAAAAGTAAGAATTCGTGGATTGAACAGACATCAAAGTTACCCTTATGTCGGATATGCCATGCCTGCATCTGGGCAGAAAAATGATGCAGATATTCTGAAAAAAGAATTAGGATTGAATGCAGTGCGTACTTCCCATTATCCGCAGTCTCAGGATTTTATTGCCAGATGTAATGAATTAGGACTGTTGGTCTTTACCGAACTTCCGGGGTGGCAGCATATTGGAAATGAAGAGTGGAAAGAACAGGCAGTAGAAAATGTAAAGGAAATGGTACTTCAGTACCGCAATCATCCGTCCATTATTATCTGGGGTGTCAGAATCAATGAATCTGTTGATGATGATGAATTTTATGCAAAAACGAACAGAGTTGCAAAAGAGCTGGATCCATATCGGGCTACCGGTGGTGTGCGAAGGCATAAAAAAAGCAGCCTATTGGAAGATGTATATACCTATAATGATTTTGTTCACAGTGGAAAGAATAAAGGCTGCGAACCAAAGAAAAATATTACGTCAGATGTGGAAATGCCTTATTTGGTAACCGAATATAATGGGCATATGTATCCGACCAAAGCTTTTGACTGGGAGGAACACAGAACCGAGCATGCACTTCGTCATGCCAGAGTGTTGGATGCAATAGCCGGAGAAAATGATATTGCCGGAAGCTTCGGTTGGTGTATGGCAGATTATAATACCCACAAAGATTTTGGAAGCGGTGATAGAATTTGCTATCACGGTGTGTTGGATATGTTCCGAAATCCAAAATTAGCAGCAGATGTTTATGCCAGCCAGCAGGAAGAAATTCCGGTCCTTTCTTTAAGTACCAGCCTGGATATTGGGGAACATCCGGCCAGCAGTCGTGGAAAAAACTGGATTTTTACCAATGCAGACAGTGTGAGAATGTATAAAAATGAAAGGTTGATTAAAGAATACAAAAGGGAAGATAGTTTCTGTAAAAATTTGAATCATGGTCCAATTTTGATTGATGATTTTATCGGAGATTCCGTAGAAAAAGAAGAGCGATTTGATTCCCAAACAGCCAAAGAATTGGCAGAAGCCTTGAATTCATTTGCTCTTTACGGCATGGATAATCTGCCTTTAAAAACCATGGCAACGGCTGCAAAGATGATGGTGTTCCACGGTATGCAAATGCCCGAAATGGAGGCAGTGTATACGAAACACGTGGGAAACTGGGGAGGAACCAGTACAACATATCGTTTCGAAGCCATTCAAAATAACAAGGTAGTAGCAATAGCAGTAAAAGAACCTATGAAAAAAATGAAATTGTGGGCTAAGGCAGACCATGTTCAGTTAGTGGAAGGCAAATCTTACGATGTAGCAGCCGTGCGTATTCGAATGCAGGACGAAAACGGAAATCTTCTGAATTTTTGTAATGAACCTTTGAGTTTGACAGTAGAAGGACCAATAGAGTTGATTGGTAGTTCCTTGATTTCCTGTAAAGGCGGCATGACCGGAACTTATGTAAAGACCATTGGACAGGCAGGAAAAGCTGCTTTAATCATTCATTCAGCGCAGGCAGGAGAAGTACAAATTGAGTTTGAAGTTGGTATAGATAAGAATGTTTTAAAAGTGTAAATTTAAAGAATAAAAAAAGGCGGTTATTCATCCGCCTTTTTATTCATTCTGTTAAATACT
>CAZSBV010000190.1:0-4100 GCA_964605105.1 uncultured Lachnospiraceae bacterium
TGTCAAGGTTTGTCCTTTCGGAGCCATTGAAATGAAGGAGGGAAGATAAGATGCCTAAGAAAGACCGAATGTCAGGAAACGAAGCCGTAGCATATGCTATCAAGCAGATCAATCCGGATGTAATGCCGGCGTTCCCTATTACACCATCCACAGAAATACCTCAGATGGTATCTACATACATTTCCAATGGGGAAGTGGATACAGAGTTTATTCCGGTAGAAAGTGAACATTCTTCCATGAGTGCGGCTATCGGCGCTGAAGCAGCAGGTGCGAGAACTTTAACAGCAACATCTTCCGCAGGACTTGCATTGATGTGGGAAGAATTATTATTGGCAGCGTCCAATCGTATGCCATTAGCATTGGCTTTAGTAAACAGAACTTTATCCGGACCTATTAATATTAACTGTGATCATACAGACAGTATGGGAGCCAGAGATACGGGCTGGATTCAGATTTATGCAGAAAATAATCAGGAAGTATATGATAATTTTATTCAGGCTTATCCGATTGCAGAGAATAAAGATGTACATTTACCAATTATGATTTGCCAGGACGGTTTCATTACCAGTCATGCGGTAGAAAATATCGAATTGATGGATGATGACGTAGTTAAGAATTTTGTGGGAGAATACGAACCGGAAGAATTCTTATTAAATGCAGGAAAACCTATGGCAGTGGGACCTTATGCTATTTCTGCTTATGCCATGGAAGCTAGAAAAAATCAGGAAATCGCTCTGGAAAATGCAAAAGATGTTATTTTACAGGTAGCAAAAGATTATGAGAAAATTTCCGGAAGAAAATATGGTTTCTTTGAAGAATACAGAACCAAAGATGCAGATTATATTATGTTGATTATGGGTTCGGCAGCAGGAACCGCAAAACAGGCGGTAGATGAACTTCGAGAACAAGGCAAAAAGGTAGGTATTCTGAAACTTCGTGTGTTCAGACCTTTCCCGGCAAAAGAAATTGCAGCAGCCCTTTCCAGATGTAAAGCAGTGGCTATCATGGACAGATGTGAAAGCTATAACGGAAATGGTGGACCATTAGGCAGCGAAGTAACGGCAGCTCTCTATAGAAATAAGGTTATGGTTGAGGCTGTAAACTACATTTATGGTCTGGCAGGAAGAGATTTTACAGTAGAAAATGTATTTGATATTTTTGCAGAATTAGACGATGCAGTTACCAGCGGCACTGAAATAGAACAGTACCAGTATATTGGACTTCGTAAATAGGAGGCATACTAGGCGTGAACAACTTAAATTTAAAAGAAATTATGAATAAACCGGAGCGTTTAGCACCGGGACATAGAATGTGTGCCGGATGTGGAGCTACAATCGGAGTTCGTGCAGTTCTTCGAGCGCTTCATGAAGGCGACCATGCAGTAATCGGTAATGCTACAGGATGTCTGGAAGTATCTACTTATATGTATCCTTATACAGCATGGGAAGACAGTTATATCCACAATGCTTTTGAAAATGCCGGAGCAACTTTAAGTGGTGTAGAAACTGCTTACAAAGCATTGAAGAAAAAAGGGAAAATTCCGGCAGATGTAAATTATAAATTCATTACTTTTGGTGGAGATGGAGGAACCTATGATATTGGTTTCCAGTCTTTATCAGGAGCTATGGAACGTAACCATGATATGGTATATGTTTGTTATGACAATGGAGCTTATATGAATACTGGTATCCAGCGTTCTTCTGCAACCCCTATGTATGCAGATACAACTACGACACCAGTAGGAAGTCAGTCCAATGGTAAGATGCAGAATCGTAAAGATCTGGCAGCTATCATTGCAGAACATGATGTTCCATATGTAGCCCAGACTACTCTGACTACAGATTTTAAAGATATTCATCGAAAAGCAGAAAAAGCCATTTATACAGAAGGTGCCAGTTTCCTGAATATGATGACACCGTGTCCAAGAGGCTGGAAATATGAAACTTCTGAAATTATGAAAATCTGCAAATTGGCAGTAGATACCTGTTATTGGCCATTGTTCGAAGTGGATCATGGAAAATGGATTTTGAATTATGAGCCAAAGAAGAAACTTCCAATTGAAGACTTCTTAAGAGAACAGGGAAGATTTAAACATTTGTTCCAAAAAGGGAATGAAGATTTACTGGTACAGTTCCAGCAGGAAGTTGACCGCAGATGGGAAAACCTTTTGTACAAGTGTGCAAGAGAGGATTAGTAGATAATTGACATAAAAAGACAGTTTGCTATTAGATGTGCTGTTGGGCAAAGACAGCAAAGTGGAGAAAGATATGACATTATTATCGTATCAGATATTAAAAGCAGTAGCAGATATGGGAAGTTTTTATAAAGCGGCAGAGGTGTTGGGACTGACACCTTCTGCCGTCAGTCATTCCATAGCTGCCTTGGAAAAAGAACTGGGATTTGCTGTATTAGTAAGAAGTAAGGCCGGAGTGACCCTTACCAATTATGGAGAACAACTTCTTCCTTATATCAATGTAGTTTTGAATAGCGACGAAAGCTTGCAACAGGCAATATCGGAGTTAAACGGATTGAAAAAAGGAAAAGTAAAATTGGGCGTTTTTTCCAGTGTTTGTACCAACTGGTTGCCGGATATTTTAAACTCTTTTCAGGGGAAATATCCGGAAATTGATATAGAAGTGTTCCAGGGGACCTATGTGGATGTGGCATATTGGCTGAAAAATGGTGTAGTAGATCTGGGATTTTTATCAGTCTCCAGTGCAAAAGATATTCCCATTGAACCGTTGTATGAAGACCCATTGGTATGTGTATTGCCAAAAGGTACGGCAAGAGTCAGCACCGGAGATTATGTAACGATTGATGATATGCGAAAGTCTGAGTTCGTAACGCAGAGAGAATGTACGGATGCTGATATTCAGAACTTTTTGAAAGAGAATTCTTTGAGTATCAAATCCAGTTACCATGTTGTAGATGATTTATCTACCGTGGCTTTAGTGGAAAAAGGTTTCGGAATCTGCCTGATGCCGCAACTTGTTATGAATGATATTCCTTATAATGTGGATTGTTATCCAATCTATCCTAAAGCCAGCCGCATTATAGGAATTGCAGCCATGAATCCGGAATTTATGGCACCGGCAGTGCGGTCTTTGTATAAGCATATCGTGGAAAAATATAAAGAAGTGTAAAATAAAAAGACGGTTTATAAGTAGATGTTGTGGAAAACATTCTGTTTATAAACCGTTTTTGGTATATTACGTTTTAGAGTCATTTCTAAAATGCTGGCTTTTGTATTGTTTTGGAGAAAGTCCATATTCTTTTTTGAAGGCCCGGTAGAAACTGGAGTAATCGCTGAAACCACAGAGCAGGCAGATTTCCGTAATTTCTTCATTATTCAATAGAGCGTTCTTACATAATGCCAGACGCTTTTTGGTAATGTATTGATGTACCGGCATTCCATATTTTTCCTTAAAAAGGTGGGCTATGTGGTACTTGTTTGCAAAAAATAATTTAGCCAGGTGTTCCAGAGATAAATCTTCATCCAAATGTTGATCAATATAATCAATTACTTTTTCAAAGAGTCCCTGCTGTTCCTTTGTGATTTGAGGATGAATCATTTCATAAACAACACGGCTTAAGTGTAAGATCAGATCTTTTACAGCAAGTGAAAGTTTTACAGCCTTTCCAAAATGATCAAAATGAATTTCATCGGACAGTAAAAATAATTTCGACTGGATGGTATTAAAAGTAATAGTATCAAAATGATAAATGTATTGCTGGTTTTCTTTTGCATGTTTCAGAATGTAGACATAGTCTTCTGAAATGTGCTGCAATTCACTGGCAAAATCAGGTGTTATCCAGAATACAAAACGTTGGTAGGCAAAATCGGGGTCATGAATTGTGATATAGTGTTTTACTCCTGGCGGAAGAAGAATCATATCTCCCTTTTCCAAAGTGTAGTTTTGCTTTTTTATAGTAATGGAAACTTCTCCACCCAGAAAAAAATAAAACTCATAGTATTTATGGCTGTGTTCTTTTAAAGGTGTAATATGTTTGTCATTATAATAAAAAAGTTCAAAGTCTTTTGAGTGCATATATTCCCTGGTACTAAAGGGCATTTGCAGATATTTTTTCATAGGTAGAGC
>CAZSBV010000191.1:0-4053 GCA_964605105.1 uncultured Lachnospiraceae bacterium
TTTTCCCTTACTCTGAAAGTAATCTTCTAAGCAAAACCTCTCGATTATTGATAAACATTTCAGTGACCTTATAACTCTCTGTATCTTCATATTCGCAATTATGTACTATTCCGTCATCAAAAGATAAAATCTGCGCATCCGGTATTCCTAACAAGATGGGAGAATGCGTAACAATAATAAATTGTGACCCCTGTTTGGCATATGAAACTATTTCCATAAGTAATGTTAACTGTCTTTGTGGAGATAGTGCTGCTTCCGGTTCATCCAACAAATACAGACCATTAGGTCCTAACTGTTTTTGAGCAAGTGCCAGAAAACTCTCCCCATGTGATTTTTCGTGGTACTTCTCCGATGGGTGTGCTATATCCGAGTATTCTTCCTCCTTAGTTGCTACATTATAAAAACTTTCTGCCCTAAGAAAATATCCCCATTTAGCCTTACGGAATCCTTTTGAAATTCTTATAGCTTCATGCAGTTGTGAATGCGAATCATACGTTGAGAAAGAATAGTTTTTTGTTCCTCCTTCCGGATTGAAACCATATGCTACTGCAAGAGCTTCCAATAAAGTTGATTTACCACTACCGTTTTCACCAACAAAAAAAGTAATTGGCTTTTCAAATTCTAATTCTTCTATCTTATTTATAGCTTCGATTTTTCGCAAATAACTGCTTTGTTCGATCTTATCCCAATCGATAGATATACGCTGTATAAATTGTTCGTTCATCTCACTCCTAATTGATAGATAACCAAAACCTTTCAAATTTCTTAGTTATCAATCACCTTTAATTACTGTCTTTAACTTCTTTAGATCAAAAAGACGCTTCAAAATAAAACCAATTCGATTCTTATATATACTACGTTTTTCTTTTAAAAAACTACATTCTTTTTATACATTTTATCATACTAAAGTACAACTTTATATGTACTTCATGAAATCTTAAGATTTGTCTTTTTGTCTCTTGGTAAGCCCTATTAAAAACGATTAAGCACTTCAATTAAACTTTTTAGCTCACCAAAGTACAATTTTATATGTTCTTTTAAGCAAAAAGGCGAGGTATTCCCCGCCAATTCTATTTTCCCATATCACCTTTTTTACTAACGCTTCACTTAACTGTTCCTAATCACTGATATATCCTAATGGATCCACATAAGTTCCATTCCCATATTTTACTTTTTAATTTCAAATTCAGCGTAATAGGTAGCAGTATCAAAATCTCCACTTTCTCTAAAATCCATAATGCTTTTTCCGATTCGATATTTTCCTTCCGGAATTGTTCCGTACAACCATTCCCAATCTACTTCCCATTCACAAGCATCTTCCATGGGAATCATCCATGCCTCTTGCGTCCAAGCCATTTCGCCTTCTATAATAGTTGGCATTTGTTTCCAACCATACTCTTTTGTCCAGGTTTCTAAGATATACCAGCTGCCTGTCTGTAATTCGCCTGTTGGTTCACCACCGGATTGAGTACATATGATTGTTATACCTGTCGGAGTGATGTTTTCTGCGGATAATGTAATCCCCCATGTTTCATCAAATATCATAAATTCCGGTGGAAAATAAGAAGACAACATTCTGTCTTGTTCTGATAACTCTAACCACTTTAATGTAGCATTACACAACTCCGATTTATCATATTCTTTCCCGTTATAGGTAATGGTTTCCTTCTGCATATCTGTTTTCAAATAAAGCATAGGATCTACTACTTCTCCATTAACCTTTACAGATATTGATAGAAACGTTCCAGTCGCCGTTCCAGTTTTTCCCATGAAACCTATCATGTCACCGGCTTTTACTTGTGCTCCTATAGGAACTTTACTACCATCCAAATGTCCATAGGTAACTTCTTCACCCGACAGTGTAGCTAAAACAATATAATTACCTAACGTATTATCAAATCCCACATCGATAATGTCACCATCTGCAACTGCATATATAGAATCACCCTCGTTACCGGCAATTCCAACATAATTTATCATCTTTTTTTCTCCGCTAACAGGATGAACTCGTTCGCCAAATGTAGTAGAAATTGTTGTACTTACTGTGGGCCAAACATATTGAGTAATTTTGCTATTTGCTTCTTCAAAGACATTGGGAATCTGATCAAATAAATCAAATACATGATTACTGTACCATCCTTCATCTATCTTATCTGCAGGTCTATAATCATAATAAATTCCATTAACTGCAAAAATAGTACAATCATCTGATGCCAAAGACATTCTAATTTCTTGTCCACTTGCTGTTTTTAGCAAAAGTGAAGCTCCGTTATTTCCGCAATCATATGCTCCTGAAACACGTTTTGCATTACGAAACCATAATTCTAAATTCTTCAACTTATCATCATCAGTAATCGTCTGTTCACATAATTGATATTCTGTTCTGAAATCGTTTACGCTGAGAGTTGCTGATTCAAGATCATTTATCTCTCCTACAATTTCCTCAACCTCATTAACAGTTCCCTTATTTTCACCAGTATGAGTTATCTCTGTGTCATTCAATTCCACTAATGTAGTTTTATCTATTGGTTCTCCAAAGGTACAACCCATACACACTATTGACAATGCCATTGTTAAAACTAATGCAATTCTACTTGTCTTTTTTCTTTTTGCAATCACTGATATTCTTTTCTTCATTTCTTTTTTCCCTCTGGCTGCAGTAGTAGAATTCAAAAAAACAGCAGATGTAATATCGTTTTTCTTGGAAGCTTTCGATACCACTTCCAAAAGTGTTTGTCCATAAGCAGTTCTTTTACTTTTTCCAAGGCGTCTGATCGTACCTTCATCACAAGCCAATTCACTATCTTTTCTTGAAACAGAAGCTGCCACCCAAACCAAAGGATTGTACCAATACAGTGCTACACACAAATTCCGTATCATAGACCAGATATGATCTCCATGGGCATAATGAACATATTCATGAAGCATAATCATATGCTGTTGATCCATTGACAGGTTTGTATTATTTCCTACTATGATTACCGGTGAAACCCCTCCGTATAAACAAGCTCCATAATAATCTTCTATCTTATATACGTGAATCTTGTCATTGTATGTACTTATATATTTTCTTTTGCCTTTGAATGCCTTATAAAAACGAATGTTACTAACCAAAATCGCTGCAAAACATATCATCACACCTGTCAAATATACACCCTTAGCAATTACTAATAGTATCATTCTACCGTTAGCTTTATTTGCGTTATTATCTTCTGTAACTGTTTCTGACTCTTGTACCCTTTTTGTTTCTGCGTGAGTTTCTTCTCGAGCATTATGTGCCGTTACTTGGGTAATATCATTATTTATGTTGTTATCTTGGGTAACTGACTGTTCATATAACAACTTGTCTTCCGAAGCATTCTCTAATCCATTACTTACTATTTCTGCATAAGATTCTATAAAATTCAAAATATGAAACTCTGATTCAAAACCCGGAAATGGTAATAGAAGTTTTATTACCACTAGTAGCCATAATGAATATTTTAAACATGCACTTATTTTGTTTTCAAATATAGTACCTATAAGCAACACAAAAATGATTACAAGTGATGACGTAATAATGTGATTAATCATCATTTTCTAACGCCTCCCCAAGAATCTGATACAATTCTTCCATATCTGCTTCGCTTAGATTATTGTTCCTAATCAGAGTACTCATCATCATACTAACTGAGCCTTTATATACTCTTTCTAATAGGCTTTCTGTTTCCGTAATTGCTGCATCATCTCGATTTACTTTTGGGTAATACTGCTTTGCCTTTCCACCTTCTTCATAATAAAGAATCCCTTTATCCACCATTCTGCCAAGCAAAGTTGTTACTGTACTCTTGCTCCATCCCGGTTCCACTTTTAATTCATGGTATAACTGCATAAGTGTTCTAGGCTGCAGCTCCCACAATTTTTCCATAATAATCCATTCACTTGGTTGTAACATAATCTTATTGGTATCCATATCTATCTTCTCCCTTTTCTTTAGGTTTACTACAGTCAACCTTGTTATCCTTAGTATATCCATATGGACTACTTGTGTCAACCATATTTATCAAAAGATAA
>CAZSBV010000192.1:0-4009 GCA_964605105.1 uncultured Lachnospiraceae bacterium
CCATTTGCTTTAAACTTTAAAACTTAGACGCTTTAAAGTAACAGAGCACTTTTTGTATTATATAACCCTCTCACAAAAAATGCAAGAGGGTTATATAAAATATTTCACTTTATACGGTTTCATAACTTTTCATAGAGGGCATAAAAAATACTTGCTTTTCTTTCCCTTGGAATATATCTTTTTGCCGCCTCTGCCAACGTTATGGTTCCTCCCTAATCCCGATTTCTTAACAGTTCCTTCAATGTCTCCAATGTATCTTGATATTTTTCTGACCTCACATCCGGATTACGTTTTAACTGCCTTGCTGCCCGCAGGAACTGCTTATTGGATTTTTCCATGAGTCGTCTCTTATAGGATTCCAGCTTCTCCAAAATTTCCTTTCGCTCTAACATTTCTTCCAGTTCCGCAATCTGCAGATGTTCTTTTATTCTATCGATACGCTGCTCATTCTTCCAACGCATTCTTTCTACATTGTAAATAATATTTTCCTTCGCATTTAATTTCATTTCTCCCAATTCTTCACGCAATTCATCTAAATCAGGAATTGGAGTAAATGCTACTACCGCATCAAATCTACGTTCCAGGCGCTGCATTGTTTCATTGTTCTCAGATAAGGATTCCAAAATATCTCTCAAGTCCATTGCTTCGTTGAAAGAAACTGATATGTCGTATACAAACACGATCATCGTGGAAAATGCTACAATCTCACTCACAAACTCCGGAATTCCAAGTACTATGTTTTCTGCCGGAACATGAATGACCTGAACCAGCAATACCGAAAACACTCCCCAAAATAAAGATACGAACAGACAAATATGCCCCTTATAATTCAATGGCATGTTACTATAATCCCAATACTTCACCTTAAACAACCGTTCCATTACACTGCCCGTGACAATTTCAAACAGGGTTGCCGTCAATGCACCTATGATGTATACCGCCAGCGTATTTCCCCGCAATTGAAGGGTTGTCAGTAGAATTGTGATTGCAGCGAATCCATAGATAGGAATCAGCGGACCATGCAAAAAACCTCTGTTTATAAATTCCCACTTCTTGTTCTTCCATGCCTGATTGACAGATACATAAAAGCATTCCCATATCCAGCCTAGAAAACAGTACCAGAAAAAGAATAATATCCATTGTGTTAATGAGTAGCTGTACACAAATTATTTCCTCCGTATTTAATCTATATATTGTATATTACTCTCTTTCACATGGCATTAACATTAAATTTTTATTAAAAATAATTAAGTTTCTATGCTTGCAAACTAAAAAAAGAGACGCCAACTAAATAACGTCTCAATCCAACTCTATTTTTACTCTCTACCCTGCATTCAACTTTCTAAGATACATTAATCTTGTTTCCTTCAACTTGTAAAATAGCTTCCACATCATAATTCGGTGCAAAATTCTTAGCCACTTCATAGATTTTTTCTACAACACTTACTTCTTCTTCTAATTCTTCTGCAATTAAAGCAATATCTTTGCCTTTGCGAAGTTTTTTACATATACATTCTGTAAGATACCGTTTTCTTCCTTCTTCACGTCCCTGATTTTTAATTGTTCTTGCTTCAAATTCCAATACTTTTCCGCCAAACACTTTTTCCACTTCCTTTCTTACTTCTGGAAATTTATTCCCCAATAAATTCCTGATTACCTTTTTTGACATATCAATTAACATACACTTGGTATATTCGTCAATAATTCCACGTTCACAATTTTCCTGTAAACGCTTTATTATACTTCCAAATTCTTGTACTAATCCATTTCTTTCTTTTTCACTTTCTTCATATTTCTTTAAATCACCCTCATGTACAAAAATCCAGAATGGCAAAAGAAAAAATAAATGTTTCTTAAAAATAGTCTCCAAATCATAATCTTTTAGCTTAATTAATGGAATCAGATACCTTACACTTCCTCCTGATGTTTCTAATACCATTGTTATTTTTTCTTTTGTATTCTTATCTGACCTCAAATACAGGATTGCCGAATTCGGAAATCTTACTTTTAAGGTATCTTCTATCCATTCCCTATCTTTTAAGGCAATCTGCGTATCATATTCATACATCCTTACCGCCATACTTTTGTCAGCAGTACTTTGGCATTCCAAATGATAAGATTTTCCTCTCTTTTCATGTTCTCGCTTTATGTGCAGTGATTTGTCAGTAATTCGCTTTTCTTCATAACCATCCTGTTGCCTTAGAAAAATCTCATTTTCCAACTGTATAATTGTCTCACTTCCATCATAACTCTCATGGAATGTCTCATTGATTACTGGAATAATAAGCTCAGGACATTCTATTATCTCAGTATGAAATACATCATCGTAAGGCGTCTTTTCATTTGTTTCTGTCATATTCTTCCCTTTCCTCATACAACAAAAGCAAATTGAAGACATAATCATACATTGAATTATACTCCTCAACGCCATTACCGATATATTATGTCCTTTTTTATCTTTATATCGCTATATTATCATTTGTTGTATGCAATTACAATAGTTTGTTGATTTTAATAAGCATATGTTTCTAAGAATCGAAAAAGATGGCAACTGCTCCAAGAATAGATGATATTTGATTCAAAATTATGTTTATGCTTGGTTTTATCATTTTATATCAGGTATACGTTTTTGTCAATATAAAAATAAACGATGAAAAACATACTTTTTGTGTTTCTCATCGTTTACATTACATTTAAATCTCTAACAATCTTTTTGCATTCTCTCCCAGAATCCTTGTTTTAGTCTCTTCCTTAATAGGAAGATTTCTAACATACTCCATTCCTGCTCCTGCATCACTCCAAGGAGAATCTGTGGCAAATAAAATCTTGTCTGCAGCATGCTTATTCAGAACTTTTATAAGCATATCCTGCTCAATATAATCCACCCATTCCTGCTTTTCTTGTACACCAAAAAGAAAAGCGGTATCCAGATACACATTTTCCCCTGCTAAAAGCTCATAGACCATATCCCACTGTTTCCAGCCGCCGAGGTGTGCCAGAACCATTTTTTCAGGTTTTATGGCATCTAATACCTTTCGCATTTTATCCGGCGGACAATGTACCGGCTTAGGTAATCCGATATCAATACCGGCATGAGTCAGGATAATCAATCCTAATTCATTGGCATATTCCATAATTCTCATATAACGGATATCATCAATCATGACCTTCTGATAGTCAGGATGAATCTTGATTCCGGGGAGTCCCAGAGCTTTTATATAATCCAATTTTTCTTTATAGTTTTCGTTGTCAGGATGAATCCCGCCAAAGGAAAGCAGCTTTCCATTATACGTATCATTGATTTTTTTCGCAAAAGTATTGACACTGTCAAACTGCTCCGGTTTGGTAACTACAGGCATAATAATAGATCGATCAATTCCTGTTTTCTCCATAGAATTTAAGAGTCCATTCAAGGTTCCATCTGTTGCTGCCTGTACACCTGCCAGTGTCCCCAGTGCTTCAATTGTCTTTCCTGCGATTTTATCCGGAAATATATGCGTATGAAAATCAATAATCATAACCAGCCTCCTGCTTCCGCTGCCATAGGGACATAATTACATGCCTTCTCCCTCATAGCCCAATAAAAATGCTTTTTTATTGATTTCTACTGTTTTCGGCGGTACTGTTTTTTCAATTACTTTTAGCCAGTCTTCTTTTGTGAAGTCCATGTGCTTTGCTGCCATTCCAAGAACAATAATATTGAACACTTTGGAATTGCCTAATTTTAATGCTTCATCCATCGCATTAATCTTATATACTGTATATTCTTTTTCCAAGTCTTCTACAATATTTTCAGGATAAGCTGCCACGCCTGTTACTACAGTGATAGGGTCAATTCTCTGTTCGTTGACAACCAACACTCCATCCTTTTTCAAGAAATGGGCATAACGTTTCGCTTCCAATGTTTCAAAAGCAATTAAAAGATCCGCCTGACCTTCTTCCACGATAGGTTCCGCCACTTTTTCACCATAACGAACAAAAGTAACTACACTTCCGCCTCGCTGTGCCA
>CAZSBV010000193.1:0-4008 GCA_964605105.1 uncultured Lachnospiraceae bacterium
CCTTAGTCTAAAGGTTAGGACATCGCCCTTTCAAGGCGAGGGTATTGGGTTCAAGGTCTTCATTCCATTACGGTCGGCGCAGAACAGACGTCCACCGGACGTCTTGCGCCCCATAGGGGTCATTATGGGTAGGTAGCCTAGCGGCGAAGGCGGCGGACTGTAAATCCGTTACAAAGAAACATCGTTGGTTCGAGTCCAACCCTGCCCACTATATGTTTGCGTGTCCGAGAGGTCGATGGTGCCAACCTGCTAAGTTGGTGTGCGTGTATTCGCACCGAAGGTTCGAATCCTTCCGCAAACGTTAATATTTGAGAATTTATTTTTGATGCGGACTCTAAGAGAATGCGGACCAGTAAGGTCCGTATTTTTATTTTTAGGTACGACCATATATGGCAGTAGTGATGAGTTAAAAAGTGATATAGTAGAATTATAAAAACAAAACTTGAAATAAGAACAAGTGTTCGATATAATATAAAAGGAGGGGCTATGAAAGAAACCATTATGTTATTAGGTATACATGGTGTTGGAAAAACATTTTTGTTATCCAAGTTAAGCTATGATAACTATTCTGCAAGTTCTTTAATTCGGGAATATAAAAGAACTGCAACCGATGATAGAAAAAGGGTAGAAAATGTTGAAGAAAATCAAAATATTCTTCTTAATGCTATTCAAAACAAGAATCTGTTAGGTGATAGATTTATCTTAGATGGTCATTGTTGCTTACTAAATAGTGACAGTAATATAGAAAGAATCGATAAAGAGGTATTTAGAGAATTAGCATTAGGAGGAATAGTTGTTCTTTATGAAGATGCAGGAGTCATCTATGAGAGATTAAAGAAACGCGACGAGTTAGAATTAGATATTCACTTAATTGAAACATTTCAGCAAACAGAATTAGAGTATGCAAGGGAATTAGCTGAGGAATTGGATGTTCCGTATTTAATAACCAAAAGTGATATTGAGAGAATAGTCTCTTTTATAAATAATGTTTGGAGGTAAATATAATGACAAAAGACTTAGAATATAAATCATTTGCAAATATCGATTTAACAGATCCATTTTTCGATTCTCTTAAAGAGGATTATCCAGGGTTTGATAAGTGGTATCGAGGAAAGGCTGTTAAAGAAGAAAATGCATATGTCAATTACATAAATGGGATGCTAGAAGGTTTTCTGTATATTAAAAATGATGGAAGTAGTGTAGATGATGTTATTCCTCAATTATGTGGTAATAAAATTTTAAAGATAGGAACTTTTAAGATTAATCCGCATAGAACTAGACTTGGTGAGCGATTTATCAAAATTGCCCTTGACCATGCAATTTTAGAGGGGTATGATTTATGTTATGTAACGATATTTGCAAAACACAATGCATTAATAAAGCTTTTTGAAAAGTACGGTTTTGAATATGAAGGAATCAAGGTCTCGAATGCTGGAGAAGAAGGCGTATACGTTAAGCGTTTTAACAAAGTGTCGGATGATATATGTAAGGACTATCCTTTAATTAAGATCGAGGGGGTAAAGAAATATCTCTTAGCCATATATCCAAGATACCATACTGTAATGTTTCCAGATTCAAAACTAAATAATGAGAGTGATGGATTGATAAAAGACATATCTCATACCAACTCTATTCACAAAATATATGTGTGTAGTATGGGGGTTGAGGTATTAAAAAAAGGAGATATTGTGGTATTATATCGAACGGCATCCAATGGTAGTGCGGAATATTCTTCGGTTGCTACATCGATATGTGTTGTTGAAGAGGTTCATCATCAAGATGAATTTAAAAATTTTGATGATTTTTATAAATATGCTTCAAAATATAGTGTTTTTAACAAAGCAGATTTGTATCAGTACTATAGAAAAGGTGGATGTAGAACAGTAAAAATGCTATATAATATTGCTTTGCCAAAAAGAATTGTACGTCATGACTTGATAGAAAAAGCAGGTCTAGATAGAGGCGAGTATTGGGGATTTTTTGAAATTTCTAATGAGCAATTTGAATCAATAGTAGATCTTAGTAAAGTAAATAAAAATTATATTATAAATTAGATAAAAGGTGATAAAATGTGTGAAATGTTACTTTCAATTAATCCAGAACATGTGAAAAATATTTTTGATGGTGTAAAGAAATATGAATATAGAAAAGTTGCATGTAAAAGAACTATAGACAAGATATTAATATATGCGACTACACCAATTAAAAAAGTTGTAGGAGAAGCACAAGTCTTAGGTGTGCTTGAAATGGATAAAGAGGATTTATGGAGGGAAACACAATCGGAATCAGGTATTTCAAGTCATTTCTATTTTGAATATTATTCAAATAAAACAAAAGCAGTTGCATATCATTTAGGCGAGATAATTAAGTATAATGAGCCAAAGGATTTAAAAGAATATGGAATAGGAGCAGCTCCACAGTCGTTTGTATATATTGAAAACAATGATGCGGTAAGTTAGTTCTGAAAACGAGATTAAGACAGTTGCAAAGAATTGTGGCTGTCTTTTTATTATGTTTAAGAAATTTTTGATTTTAGTTCAAAGTTCCTATTTTTATACTTAGTAGTCAAGGATTTTGTCCGTAGGGAGTGCGAACTAGAATATAATTTTTTACTTTAGGCTCCTTGAGGTTCTCTTTACGGGGGGGGAGCAGAGATAATGTTGTTTTTACTACCATATATGGCAGTGATTGGGCAAATTAATGTGCTAAAATATAGGAAAATTAAAATGATTGCAAAAGAGGTAAGAAGATGATTGTAACACCAATGTCATTAACGGAGTATTTTAATCTGGTTTCTGAAAAGGCTGAGTACCAAGGTTATAATTGGATATTAATGCTGATAGGACGATGTGCTGATGCAGAAGATATATATGATAAAATAGAAAAAACATGGACAAGTTTAAATGATTTAACTAATGATAGAATTGCGTTTGTCTTTTCTTCTGCATTGCATACAAGGAATAATGGGTTTTATAGAACGCCAAACAAAGCTCCATATATTGGAAGAATGTGTCCGTTTGCAAAAATGATAGGTGAATATCGGTTTCAGGATACTTTTGGGGATTTTGAAATGTACATACAAGGGTACAATAAACATAATTGGAAAGATTTGCATACACAATCTATTACAGAATTTATAAGAGCAAATAACATTTCCGAAAGAGATTTGCCAGGGATATTTATTTTTAACATAAAGTATAAAAAAAACATATATGTTCAATTAGATATGAATCAAAGTTTATATGATTT
This sequence comes from uncultured Lachnospiraceae bacterium, assembly GCA_964605105.1. Classification (GTDB taxonomy): domain Bacteria; phylum Bacillota; class Clostridia; order Lachnospirales; family Lachnospiraceae; genus SFDP01. Next base: position 3,250 of record CAZSBV010000193.1, read on the forward strand.
CATTAAATATTTTGTGATTGAAACGGAAAAGATTGATAGAAACTATGAGTATACAATAAGCGATAGAAATTTACAATTTTTCCAACTGGAAGAAAAATTGAATATGTATGCCAATTCTCAAGGAGACAGTGAAAAACAAGCTGTTCAAGATGTCATGCAAGGAACGGTGGAGTATAAAGTAGTTAAAGAACTGATTCGAGACAAGAAAATCCGAACTGATCTAAAAAAATATGGTCAGTGGAAGAGGCATTTTAACTTAGATGGAAGTGTGTATTTAGTCGAAAAAAATAAGTATTTGGAGGATAAAAGAAACGAGGAGAAGAAGGAAGATGCCATCACTATATTTTTAGACGAGTTATGTGGGAAAGAATCTTTTATAGAAAGAAAAGAGACGGAGAACGTTCAAATGATTTCATCAGCAAATAATAAGAAATATACTATAATATTTATTGTAGATGATTGGGGATTCTCTAAAGGCGGAATAAATGTATTTAATCGATTATTGTGTGAGGCAATGGGACAGATAGATAATTTTGAAGTGGTTTGTGTTTCAGAAAATATAAGCAATGATGAAATGCAATTAGCAATAGAAAAAGGAGTTAAATTACTGAATGTTTCTACCGACGATTTTTTACAGCCAAGTGAAATTATAACTTCTTTACAGAATTATATTGGGCTTGACGGAAAGCGTATAGTATTTGTTGGACATGATGTAAAGACGGGGAAGACTGCTCTTGGATGTAGGGATGAGTTGCAGGG
>CAZSBV010000194.1:0-3987 GCA_964605105.1 uncultured Lachnospiraceae bacterium
ATCGTGGTGGAAGAATTCCGGCACCAATTCATAGCTTTAAAAATTAAAGATAATTGAAAAAATCATAGGAAAATAATGTAAATAAAGGTATAATGTAGATAAAATAATGAAATTATATATGATTTATTCATATGCTATAAAGTGTTGCAAAGTAATATAGTTCGCAATTTATTATAGCGGGAATGGAGGTTACAATGAATTATAGAAGAACGCCGATTGAAGCTGATATTGTGAAATATGAAATTGGTAAAGGTATGGAAGACGGCTTTGAACTTTGGGCAGATGTTGTTACCAAAGGATGGATTGTTACAGATTTTCTTGTTAAGATTACGAGAGAGGATGGAAGCATTGTATGCCCATATATTACACATCGCAGAGGACGTACATTTATAGGAGAAGGCGATTACATTATTTTTCAGGCAGATGGAACAAAGCATGTTTGTGGTGCTGATAAAGTATGGAAACGCTTTGAAAAAATTAACTAAGTTAATGTTAATTTAATTAAGAAAGAGGGCTGTTGTAAAGGTTGGTTTCTATGAGTAGAGATTCAATAATTTATGATAGCCTTTTATGTTATAGATAAGGAGAAACATGGTGAGAAGTGTAGAAGAAATTCTAGTAGGACTAGATAAGTTATTTAGTGAGCAACGAATGGCAGAGGTAGAACCATATTTACAAAGAGCTTTGCAGGAAGCAATGGAATCCGGGGATTCTTCAACCGTAATTACTATTGTAAATGAATTGATTGGCTTTTATAGAGATACCAGTCAATATGAAAAATCTATATATTATTGTGAACAGATCCTGGGCTTTATGGAAATACGTGGATTAAAGGGAAGTATTCATTATGCTACGACGTGTCTGAATGTGGCAAATGCCTACCGTGCAGCCGGTGAATGGGAGACTTCACTGAAATACTATGTAGAAGTTAAGAAAATCTATGACAGAATGTTGACTCCGACAGATAGTTTATATGCCAGCTATTTTAATAATTTAAGCCTTTTATATCAAGAGATGGGCGATTTTGAAAAAGCAGCAGAATGTTTAAAAACAGCGCTTGTTATTATAGAAGCTTATGGAGACATTATTAAAGTTGCCATTACCTGTTCTAATTTAGCTGCTTCTCTTTTAAGAACTGGTGCACAACAGGAAGCGGAGCACTATTTGAATAGAGCTTTAAAAATATTTATTGATGATGGAGAACAGGATTTTCATTATGGAGCTGCTTTATCTGTTATGGGTGAGTTACAGTTTCAAAAGCAGCAGTATGAAGAATCCAAGAAATACTATCAAAAAGCATTGGCAGAATTAGACAAACATGTTGGAAAGACAGAGTATTATTATCGAACGCTGGATAATCTGGAACAGGTGGAGAAAATTCTTGAGAGACTAGAAAATAATAATGCTCAGCGAAAATTCAATAATGAGCAGGTTAATACAGCGTGTAAGTTAGAAAATGAAAATACAGTAGAAAGTTCGAATGAAGAAAAAAAGAAAACATTGGGATATCAGATGTTTGAAGATTTCTACTACGAATATGGAGAGCCTATGCTGCAGAAAAAATTTCCTGCATTCATAGACAAAATTGCTATTGGAAAAGCAGGAGAAGGCTCAGATTGTTTTGGATTTGATGATGAGTGTTCCTTAGATCATGATTTTGGTCCGGGATTTTGTATGTGGGTGACGAAAGAAACTTACAACCAGATTGGAACATTTTTGCAGGCAGAATATGAGAAACTTCCTACTACTTTTCGTGGTGTCACAAGAACAAATATGGAAAACGGAAAAGGCAGAGTAGGTGTCTGCATTATTGAAGATTTCTATAAGCGGATTCTTGGCAGAAAAACGGCTCCGGAAGCTTTAGAAGAATGGAGTCATGTAGAAGAATTTGCTCTTGCAACAGCAACGAATGGATGGATTCTTAAGGATGAAGAAGGTATTTTTACCAGAATTCGTAATCAATTATTGGCTTATTATCCTGATGAAATCTGGTTGTCGAAAATCGCCCAAAATTTGTATTCTATTTCCCAGTATGGACAATATAATTACGGAAGAATGGCCAGAAGAGCTGATGTTGTGACAGCAGAACAGTGTCGCAGTCAGTTTATAAAGAGCGTAATGGAATTAATTTATCTGTTGAATCGCACGTATGCTCCATATTATAAGTGGATGTTTAAGGGAATGGAGAAATTGGATAATTTTGGTATTTCCGAGAAATTGAATCAATTGGTATTTATTCCAATTATGAATATTGAAGAGAATGAAGCTTTCATGGAACATATTTGTGTTCTGCTATTAGAGCAGATGGAAGCAATGGGATTACTAAGTCGAAATCCTCATACAAGTTATTTGGAACATTACATTGAGCAGGTGTTAAATAATGATACAAGTAATAAACAAAAATTAGTAGAGCAACTTGTAAAATTAGAATGGCAGAATTTTGACAAGGTAAAAAATGAAGGTGGAAGGGCTGATTGTCAGGATGATTGGGGAACTTTTTCCATTATGCGTACCAGTCAGTATTTGACCTGGACGGAAGAAATGCTGAAAAGTTATATTCAGGATTTTGAGGAAGCTATGGCAAAAGGCTGGAACTTGATTACAGAAAAGTATGGACGAATGATGGAATCCACAGCTCCGGAACGATACGAAGAACTCAAAGGACAGTTCCCGGTTTTAGCAGAAGAGAAGAAAGCTATTATCGAAGAGATTGTAAAAATTCAAGTGGCATGGATGGAGGAGTTTGCTTTGGAATATCCATATATGGCAGGAAACAGCCGCGTGATTCATACCAGCGAAGATACTTGGTATTCTACTTCTTTTGAGACCTATCTAAGAGGAGAAATGAGGACTTATTCAGATAGGACTTTAGACTTGTATGGTAGATTTATTGTATCCTATTTGCAGTCCGGGAAAAATCTTACGAAAGATATTATGACAAATACGGCGCTTTTATATGGGTATGAAAGTCTGGAAAGGGCAGAAGAATTGCTGGGGAAGCAGAGCTGAAAAGAGACGGGAAAAAATTGACAGTAGGAGGAATTGGTTTGAAAATCATGGTCAGTGCCTGTTTAATGGGGGAAAATTGCAAGTATAATGGTGGTAACAATTTAAGCGAAAAAGTTTTAAATTACGTGAAAGGGCATGAAGTAATTTCCGTCTGTCCTGAAGTTATGGGCGGTCTGCCAATCCCCAGAACTCCGGCAGAGATTGTAAATGGTACGGTGACTACAAAAGATGGGCGTAATGTAGACTTGAAGTTTAGAACGGGAGCAGAACTTGCATTAGAAATAGCAAAGGAAAATCAGGTGGATTTAGTGATATTACAATCCAGAAGCCCAAGCTGTGGTCCAAAACAGATTTACGATGGAAGTTTTTCAGGAAAGAAAATCGACGGACAGGGTGTGTTCGCAAAGATACTAACAACAAATGGATTTAAAACTATAGACGTTGAAGATTTATAGTTAATGTTTAGTATATGAAAATATTATATGGAGATGAAAAGTACCCCGGTAACAACCGGGGTATTTAGTCTTTTATAATTAGCAACCAAAGTTAAAGAAATCACAAAAAGTAGTAAATAACTTGGAACAGCTATTGAAAATAAAACACATAGTTTCGTCCTCCTTATTTTTTATTTGTCTTAGCTAAGTACAAATGAATTGTAACATTTTTGTAACAATTAAACAATAGGAGATAATTGGAAAAAGAACATCTTGACTCTGACCTTGCGTCATAGCTTATGGTATAGTTACACGAAGTAAAAAGCATGTTAAAAGACGTATTTTTCATATTAGCAGGATGCTGTATGAAAGGTAAGAGCGGAGGAGACAGATATGATGACAGTAAATGAAGTAAGTAAATTGACAGGAGTGAGTATACGTACATTGCAATACTATGACAAAATAGGACTTTTATTGCAGGCAGCTTATACAGAGTCAGGATATCGGATGTATGATGATGCCTGTCTGGAACGTTTGCAACATA
>CAZSBV010000195.1:0-3959 GCA_964605105.1 uncultured Lachnospiraceae bacterium
GAGCTGCTGCCTATGCAGAAACTTTAACTGTGGAAGAAAAAATCGGACAGTTATTCATTTCTGACTGGCGTATGGGTAAATATGTACCAAAGGTAGAGGCAACTGCGGATGGAAGAAAATCAGAACCTAAGTTAGATGAATCAGGTACTTTAGATGAAGCAAGATTTATTGGTAAAACTATTTTTGGGGAACAGGATTTACCGGGAACTTCTGAATTAATCAAAGAATGGTTTTCAAGACATTTAATTTTGCGTGCAAATCCGACTCCGGACGAAATGGCAGACTGGTTGAACCAGCTTCAGGCGGTGGCAGAAGAATGTGAACATTTTGTACCTGTAAGTGTAGCTTCCAACTCCCGTAATGAGTATGCAGAACCGGTATTCGGTATGAATGATGCTTCCGGTGTATTTGCAGCATGGCCGGGAACTTTGGGGATTGCAGCAGCTGTAAAAGGTGATGGAATGCACATTGTTGATGAGTTCTCAGACTGTATCCGCCGTTCTTGGAATGCAGCAGGGCTTCGTAAAGGATATATGTATATGGTAGATACCATGACAGATCCAAGATGGCAGCGTTCTTATGGTACTTTCGGGGAAGACATTGATTTGATTTGTAAAATCGCGGATAAGATGATTCCTATCATTCAGGGCAGCGAAGATGGTGTGACGGAAGATGGTGTGGCTCTTACTATGAAACACTTCCCGGGTGGTGGTGCTCGTGAAAATGGTTTTGACCCTCACTATGCAGCAGGTCAGTGGAATGTATACCAGACTCCGGGCAGTTTGGAAAAATATCATTTACCGGGCTTCCAGGTAGCGGTAGATAAAAATGCGGCATCTATTATGCCTTACTATGCAAAACCGGCAAAAGAAAAGAGTGCAGTTCAGGTAATCAATGGAGAAGAAATGGAATTTAAACCATTTGGTTTTGCGTATAATAAACCATTTATTGATGGACTTCTTAGAAAGAAGATGGGATTCAAAGGATATATCAACTCTGATACCGGTATCGTTCACAATATGAATTGGGGCGTAGAAATGCTCGATCATCCTGAAAGAATCGGTTTTGCTGTAAATAATGCAGGTGTGGATGTTATCAGCGGATTATTTGATAATGAATATGGTATGGAAGCATATAACCGTGGTAAAAACGATTATTATGATACACACGAAGTGCCTGTTGGCTTTACAAAGGAAGAATTAGTTCTTACAGACGAAGCAATTAACCGTGCTGTAACACGTACCATGACAGAAATGTTTGAACTTGGTATGTTTGAAAATCCTTACCGTGATGCCAAGGCAGCTGTAGAAGTTGCTTCAACACAGGCAGACTGGGACAATGCTATGGATGCACATAGAAAGAGTGTAACTCTTTTGAAAAATGATAATGTATTACCTCTTACAGCAGATAAGTTAGAAGGAAAGAAAATCTATGCAGAAGCGTTCCATAAACGTGCTCCAAGAGCTGAATATTTAACAAAAGAATTGAAAGAACTGTTGAAAGATGTAACTTTAGTAGATGATCCTGCGGAAGCTGATTATGCGATTCTTATGTTATCTCCATCTTCAGGAGAATATTTCAGTGCTACCAAGGGATATCTTGAATTAGACATCTGTGAAGGTAAAGTAGTGGCTGACGTAGATGATAAGTGTCGTCCGTTGGAAGCAACTCATGAAGAAACCACGTTAACAGGTGCAAACCGTATTCCTGAAATTGCAAAAGCAGTACATGCGAATGGCGGTAAAGTAATTGCTAATGTAAATGTAGTTTTAGCTTGGCTCCTTGGAAATGTAGAACCTTATGTTGATGCATTAACTTTAGGTTACGATACTTATCCATCCGCAACTTTGGACGTTTACTTTAACCGATTTGCACCGGTAGGAAAACTTCCAATCACACTGCCAAAGAATGATGATGTGCTTGCAGTAGATAAAGACGGAGTATGTATCAGCCCTAACGATGTTCCTGGATATGATAAAGACCTGTACATGCCTGATTCCATGAAGGATGAAAATGGAAAAGCTTATGCGTATCGTGATGCAGCCGGTAATTACTATGAAATGAACTTTGGTCTGACATATTAATATTACATATTATTTGACAAATATGGCACCTCCACGTAAACTAAACTTAGTTGATGTGGGGGTGTTTGTTTATGGATAGTTATAGAAGTAAAGTACATATTATAGGACATAAGAATCCGGATACGGACTCTATATGTTCCGCAATTGCATATGCAAATCTAAAGAATCAAATCTCAAAAGATGAGCATGTACCAAGATGTGCAGGCTTAATTAATGAAGAAACACGATATGTATTGGAGCGTTTTGGTGTAGAAGCACCAAAGTTATTATCTAACGTATTTTTAAAAGTAAGAGATGTGGATGTAAACCGCATGCCGGGTATCAAGAGCAACACTTCTATTAAGGAAGCATGGGCGACTATGAAAGAGCAGAATGCTTATACGATTGCTGTGACCAGAGAAGGAGATGAACTGGAAGGGGTAATTTCTACTGGAGATATTGCCACATCTTATATGGATGTATATGATAATGAAATTCTGGCCATTGCCCGTACCCAGTATCAGAATATTGTAAATACTCTGGATGGGGAGATTATTACAGGAAATCCACATGCATATTTTGTAAAAGGAAAAGTTGTAGTAGCGGCTTCCAGTCCGGATTTAATGGAAGAGACCATCGAAAATGATGACCTTGTAATTTTAGGAAACCGTTATGAAGTACAGTTATGTGCTATCGAATTGAATGCAAGTTGTATTATTGTTTGTCTGGGTGCGCCAATTTTTAAAACCATTAAGAAACTGGCGGAAGAAAGAGATATTGTAGTGATTTCTACACCGCACGATGCCTTTACTGTAGCACGTCTTATAAACCAGAGTATACCGGTAAAATACTTTATGAATAAAAAAGATTCTTTGACGGTATTTAAAACTACAGATAATGTGGAAGAAATCAAGGGAGAGATCACCAGAAAACGTACCCGAGATTTCCCGGTTCTGGATAATGAAGGAAAATATTATGGGTTTATTTCCAGCAGACGTTTGATGGAGGCCAGCAAACGAAAAGTAATTCTGGTAGACCATAACGAGAAAACACAGGCAGTAGACGGAATCGAACAGGCAGATATTCTGGAAATTATTGACCATCATAGATTGGGTGGTATTGAGACTTTAGGACCGGTTTATTTTAGAAATCAGCCGGTAGGATGTACAGCTACTATTATCTATTCTTTATATAAAGAAAACAAGATCGTACCGGATAAAACTACAGCTTCTTTGCTCTGTGCAGCGATTATTTCCGATACCTTATTTTTCAGATCTCCAACCTGTACATGGATTGATGAAATGACTGCAAAAGAACTTTCGGAAATTGCAGAACTTGATTTGAAAGAACTGGCAGCTAACATGTTCAAGGCAGGAAGTGACTTGAAAGGTAAAACAGCGGAAGAAATCTGTTATCAGGATTTCAAACAGTTTACTGCTGGTGAAGTGAAATTCGGTGTAGGACAGGTAAACTGTATGAGCAGCGAAGAAATTGCTGAACTAAAAGAAATCATGAATCCATATTTGGAGCAAGTTGCGAAGAAGCAGAAACTGGACATGGTATTCTTTATGCTGACCAATGTTATGGAAGTATCTACAGAATTGCTGTGTTACGGCAAAAATGCCAAAACACTTGCATTACAGGCATTTAAGCTGCCGGATGGTACAGAAGACATTTATTTGCAGAACGTTGTATCACGTAAGAAACAGTTGATTCCGGCGTTTGTTGTGTCATTACAGCAGTAGATTAGATGTTTAAAATGGAGATATCCGTGATTTGGAGATTAAAATTAACGGTTGCCTTAGGAAGTGATAAAGAAGGAAAGCCAATGCTCTTCTGGGCAGAAGGAGCAGGGAAGCTTAAATATGTTCCCGGCGAAGACAGTACCGGTGCCAG
>CAZSBV010000196.1:0-3917 GCA_964605105.1 uncultured Lachnospiraceae bacterium
AAGATTACGGCATGGAAGGCAACTATGTTGCAGGTGCTAATATTGCAGGTTTCTTAAAGGTTGCTGAGGCCATGACCGCACAGGGTATTGTGTAATACTTATTTTATAAAATATAATAAAAATGAAATTTGACAGAATTTTTATGTGTTGTATGATTTAGACAGTACATAAGATTCTGTCTTTTTTTGCGCGTAAGCAACATTTTGGACATAAAAAGAGTCTTTATCTATAGAAATGCATTTCGAGTGAGGTGAGGGTATGGATCAATTTATAGAATTGTATGAGCCGGTTTATAAAGATTTATATCGGCTGGCATATTATTATCTTGGAAACGCCGAGGACGCCGAGGACGTGGTAAGTGAAACTGTCCTAAGAGCATATGATAAGTTTGCTTCTTTGCGAAAAAGAGAAGCTTTTAGAAGCTGGATATTTAAAATTCTTGTGAATCAGTGTAAAACACAACTACGAAAAAAGTCTGCTGCTGTAACAGTGGAACTTGTAGAAGAACCAGTCTTTGAACCAAAATTGGAAGATACTATGGTGGTAAAAGATATGTTGGCAGTTCTTTCAGATGAGGAAAGAAAAATTGTAGCTTTGGCAGTGTTTGGAGGCTATAAAGGTGAAGAGATTGCAAGAATTTTACATATGAAACACAGTACAGTTCGTTCCAAATATCGGAGAGCACTGAAGAAGCTGGAACAACATATATAGAATTTGGAAATACTTTAGAGAAGTATTTTATAAGGAAGTAAAATATACTCCATAAATTATAAAGGAGGAAAAATCATGAAAGAAAATAAAGATGTTTTACACTATTTAAGGGAAGAAGCGGAAAATATAGAGATCCCGGAACGCATTACGCCGGATAAAATACGTCAAAAATTGGAAAGTATAGAAGGGGATAAAGTAAAAGCGAAATATTTTAGAAAAAGAAAGCGCGAGTTTGCTGCATACATAGCAACGGCAGCCGGTATATGTTTATTACTTGGTGCAACGTTTGTGTTAAAGGGAAAATTTGCAGGATTCACCGGCGCAGAAAGTAAAGATAGTATGATCGTAGAAATAGATAGTGAAAATATTATACAAGAAGATTCTGTAGAAGTAATAGAGGAATCAAAATTATTGGCGTCCATCAACTACCCGGAAATTACCTATGAAGACATCTATGAATCCATGTTCGGAACTTTCGTAGATGCACCAGCCAGTGACGGGACCTCACAAAATATAGTTTTTAACGAGTATGCAGCCTCAGAAGATACAGCTTTTGGTGTACTTCCGGATAGTGCTGTATCAGAAAAAAGTACTGTAAAAGAAAGTGTAGCAGAAGGCAGTGCGGCAGAGTTTGGAACTACGAATGTACAGACCGTAGGAGTAGACGAAGGTGATGTGGTAAAAAATGACGGAAGATATTTGTATCAGAAAATCTATCAGGAAAAAGATAATGTATTTACTCAGGCGATTCAAATTGTTGATACGAAAGATAAGCTGACCGAAGTAAAGCGAATCGAAGGTTTTGATAATATTCAGGAGTTTTATATCTGGGAAGATATCTTAGTTGTCATTGAAAATAAATATTTGGAGAATGTACAGACCAGTACTTATGTTGAAGGTGAATTGATGATGTGCGGAAAAGTAGACTATGGAAGTTATTCACGTCAGTACCATGAAATCACTTTTTACAATATTAAAGACCGCAGTATGCCTTATAAAATAAAGACCTTTACCTTGAAAGGCAGATACGATTCTTCCAGAATTTCCGATGGCTACTTTTATGGATTCAGTAAATTTTATGCCAGTCCGGGAGAAGGAGAATCAGATTATACGTCTTATGTTCCGCAGGTGGATGGTGTAAAGTTAAGTACAAATCAGATTTTATTACCGGAAGAAAATGAAGGAAACTGCTATTTGGTATTGACCTCCATTGATATGAAAAACCCGACTAAATTTCTGGACACAACAGCGGTTGTTACAGACAGTGATATGTATTATGTCAGTGGAAACAATATTTATATTGCTGACAGTCTGGGGTTCGAGGAAGAAAACGGACGAAAAACGAATCGGATTTCCTTGCTTCGTTTTTCTTATGAAAATGGACATTTTGCATTACAGGCAGAAGGAAAAGTAAAGGGAAGCCTGGAAAGCAGTTTTTCCATGGATGAATACGAAGGAAACTTACGTATGGTAACAACAGTGAATGAATACTGGTTTGACGAGTTGAAAGATGATCGTACCGGGGAAGTAATCGGAAATTATATTGCAAATGAGAAACAGACGAATTCTCTTTATGTGTTGAACTCCAATTTGGATGTGATTGGAAAAATTGAAAATCTGGCGGAAGACGAACAGATTTATTCGGCTCGATTCTTAGGAGAAACAGGGTATTTTGTAACCTTTCGACAGACAGACCCATTGTTTGCTGTGGATTTAAAAGATCCAAAGAATCCTAAGATTTTAAGTGAATTGAAAATCAGCGGATTTTCCGAATATCTGCATTTTTATGGGGAGGATCGCCTGCTTGGTATTGGTATGGAAGCTGATGAAGAGACCGGAAGTACCGAAGGAATGAAATTATCTATGTTTGATATTTCCAATCCGGCAGAGGTACAGGAAATATCAAAATTGCTTTTGAGCAAATATGACCATAGTGAAGCTTTGTATAATCATAGGGCAGTGTTAATAAGTGAGAGTGCAAATATTTTGGGATTTGAAGTAGAAGGATATGAAAATGGTAACTTCAAAAGAGATTATCTTGTATTTTCCTATGAAAATGACCAATTTGTACAGAAGTTGAAATTGGAAACAAGTAATAAGTATGGAGAAATTTATTCCAGTCGTGGTACTTTTATCGGAGATGTATTTTATCTATTAACATGGGATGGTAGTGTAAAGAGTTATGATTTGAATACAGGAGAAAAGTTGGAGAGTTTGTAATCACTCGGAAAAAAGAGATTGAATCATTGAAGAATTAATAAAAATAAGTTAAGATAAAAGCCTCTGTTCATTTGGTTAGATTGAAGCAAAATGGACAGGGGATTTTATTTATGCATTACGAAAGAAATCACTGGCAGATTCGTTTTTTAAATTCTAAAAAAATAGATTTTACTAGACGAACCCCCAAAAGCCATTTATTATATATAAAGCAAAATCAGTAAGAGTATAAGAAAAAATACATAGAATCGGTTTTAGAATTGCGTGAAAGGATAAATTAGATAAATGAAGAAAAAAAGAAGATTAAAGCGTTGGGTCAGAATTACGTTGTATATAATCGTATTAATTATGATTTCTATGCTGGGTTTTTCAGCAGGAAAAAGAGTCGGCAGGAAACTAGCGAAGGAAGAGCAATTATCTGTGCCGGTAGATAATGAGATATTGGTATTGGAGGAAGAGGAAATAGAAGAAGTTGAGGAAATGGAAGAGATAGAAGAATCGTATGTTATTGATCCGTTGATTTTAGTTAATAAGGAACACAAACTGCCGGAAGATTATGAAGTAGAGCTGTTTACTATGTATGATAAAGTGAATCGTGCTGCGAAAGAGGCGTATGGACCATTAAATGATATGTTGGCAGCAGGAAGAGCAGAAGGTTTGGCTTTTGAAATCTGTTCTTCGTACAGAGATGTTAAAGTGCAGGAACGTCTTTTTAATGAAGATGTGGATGCATTGATGCAGCGAGGATACTCTTATGAAGAAGCCTATGCAGAAGTAGAAAAGGAAACAATGCCTCCGGGACATAGCGAACATTCTACGGGACTTGCTTTTGATATTGTTTCGTTAGGTTATCAGTTATTGGATGCAGGGCAGCAAAATACTGCGGAAACGCAATGGTTACATGAGCATTGTGCAGAATATGGATTTATTTTGCGTTATCCCAAAGGAAAAGAAGAGATTACGCAGATTAGTTATGAATCCTGGCATTA
>CAZSBV010000197.1:0-3916 GCA_964605105.1 uncultured Lachnospiraceae bacterium
TCAAGACATGTTTCTGCTTTTATTGTAGAAACATGTCTTGGTTTATAGTATAATATCGATAGATATTATACCGCGCCGAAGTGCGCATGGAGTATACCTGTCCGAAGGACATGGTATAATAAAGTCGTGAATTATCGAAATCAAGGAGGAGAAAATATCATGGCATTACCTAACGCCTATGCAAAATATAATAACAGTAAAGTTTTAACTGCTTCACCGGCAGAATTGACTTTGATGTTATATGAAGGTGCAATTAAATTTTGTAATATTGCGATTTTAGGAATTGAGCAGAATGATATTCAAAAAGCACATACGAATATTAGAAAAGTAGAGAAAATCATTGATGAATTCCGTTCTACTTTAGATAGAAAGTATGCAGTAGCTGAAGATTTTGACAGGGTGTATGTATATTTGTTACAACGTTTGTTAGAGGCAAATGTGAAAAAAGACAAAGCTATTCTGGAAGAGGTAAATATGCATTTACGTTCCATGAGAGATAACTGGAAAGAAGTTATGCGTATCAATAAGGAGAAAAGTAAAGGATGATAAAAAGCTATTTACAGATTCTACAGGATAGTCTTATTAAAAAATCAGAATTATTGACAAAAATTGAAGAGAAAAGTTTAGAGCAGTCAAATATGTTGAAAAACAAAGAAGTAAATTTGGAAATGATAGATTTCAACATGGATGAAAAAGCGAAACTGATCGAAGAAGTTCTTGCATTGGATGAAGGATTTGAAAGTGTTTATGACAAAATCCGTATTCATTTAGTTACGAATAAAGAACAGTATAAGGCTGAAATCAAAGCTTTGCAGGGAATGATAGAAAAAGTAACTGAGAAGGGTGCTTCTATTCAAGTTATTGAAAGCAGAAATAAAGCTCAGATGGATGTTTATTTTGCAAATCAGAAAAAAGGATTGCAGAGTAAGAAAAATGCTATGGCTGTGGCAAGAGATTATTATCAGAGTATGAACAAAGTAAAACACGTTTCTCCGCAGTTTTTAGATCAGAAAAAATAGAAATAGTAAAAGAAAGACCATATTATGAAGTTTAAGAATTTCATAATATGGTCTTTTTAAATTTAAATCTTTAAATTTAAGTCAATGTTACTTTCAAAATAAGTTGTTATTCTTGACTATCACCAAAGAAGTAATAGAATCTGTCGGCAATGGCTTCAATACCTTTTTCATTCAGATGATAGTCGTTAACTAAATACTCATCCCTATTCTCTACAGTAATAACACCGTAGTAATTATCAATATAGGATACTCCATTTGCAAGGATAACATTCATTTCATAATTTAAGTAATCCGGAATGGCACCATTGCCTAAATTCAACTTGTCGCCATCAATATAATATCCATCAACGGTAGCACCGCATGCTGGCATAGAGAGGACCACAGTACGAATATGAGGATAGGTTTCTTCAATCAGTTCCAAAGAAGCATTGAGAGAACCGGTCCAGGTGATTACATCATTGTTATCGGTTTGATTGTAAAGTGGACGTCCGGCGATATAATCACTTAAATCGTACATGATTACTAACATATCTACAGTTGTATAATCCAGATTTTTCAGCATGTTTACTGTTTGAACCTCTGTCTCACCTACGGTAGCGGCTACGCGTTCTACTAAGGAAAAATCACCGCTGCAAATGGCACTGACCACAGAATACAAGCTTAAACCGTCAGGATTGTAGGTGTCCTGAAATGTCTTGTTGTACATAGTCTGATAGGTGCCTGCAAAAGAACCATCGTATGCCACGCCTCCCATTTTACGTGCCAAGGTCTGGGCAAGGCCGGATTCTCCTTTGTTGTCTGCAAATGGAGAATTTCCCAAACAAAGCAGAGTGGTAACTCCATCGTCTTCGATTCCTTCAAAACGGGATGTGTCCATTGGCTGGATGTGGTCCATGGTCTCCACGTCAAACTCTGTGTTGATCTCATTTGGATCATAACCGGAAGTCTCACCTTTGCTCCAAAGTACAAATTTGATAATTGCAAAAAGGAATAATACAATTACTACGATAAAAAATATTAAATGAAAATTATATTGTTGAATGGTTGCTTTTTTCTTTTTTATTACTTTCTTCTTCTTCTTTTTTACAACTTTTTTCTTAGGAGAAGAAGAGTTTTTTTTGATTTCCTGTGCCATTAATTTATTACCTTTCTAATTGTTGATGCTTGATATGAAACAAAATATAAGATAGTATACTTATAAGAAGTTTGCACTTAATATATTTAATGTATACATCCTTGGCTACTATACATGAAGGAAAGTGAAAAATCTACTTTTCTTTAAAATCTTAAGAAAAAATTCACATATTTCTATAGTAAAAGAGTAGCATTTAAAGCGGCAAAATGCAAATTAATTTATGGACGAGAGTGACTTTGGAACAAAGAACTTGATATAACTATTAAGAAAAGGGATATGAGAAAAAATGAAAAAAATAGGAATGAAACAGATTATTCTTTTGCAGGCAATTATTGTAATCTATACCGTATCCAGTATCATGGCAAAGTTTGCATCTGCGGGAGAGACACTGGAGAAAGTAATTTTGTTTTTTGGATTGGATTTATTATTTTTAGGAATTTATGCTATTTGTTGGCAGCAAATGATAAAAATATTTCCTCTATCGGTAGCGTATGCCAACAGAGCCATGGCATTGTTGTGGTCTGCTGTCTGGGCAAAAATTATTTTTGGAGAACAGATCAGTGTCCGACAGATGATAGGAATTGGTTTGGTAATTATTGGAACTATAATAATCAATACGGAGAAACAGGAGGAAAAAGCTAATGAATAATATGTTTTTATGGCTGGCGTTATTGTCAGTTGTGATTGCTTCTTTTTCCCAGGTAATGTTGAAATTGGGTGCAGGAAAAACCTACAATTCAAAAATTAGAGAGTATTTGAACATCTATGTAATTACCGGATATGGAATGCTGTTCGTGTCTATGGTGCTGACGATTGTAGCATATAGCCATTTGTCTTATTTGAGCGTACCGGTAGTAGAAGCGGTGGGATATGTACTGGTTCCGATATTAAGTTATTTTATTTTTAAAGAAAAACTTACCAAAAGAAAATTATTAGGCATATTATTTATTTTGGTGGGAATTATGGTTTATTATACCTGATTGGATTCTTGAAGTTTACGGTACCATTTACTGTATTTATACATACGGTAAGTGGTACTGATTTCGTTTAAAGAATTATCATCATTGCATAATTCGATAAAAAGGTCACGCTCTGTCTGGTCTAAGGAAATATAATCCAGATAGGACATTTGGAGTTCCTTCAGAGAACTATCGCATTTAGGGCAGGTCATTTTGTGTCCGTTTAACATATGAATACGATTACAATTTTTGCAAAAATGCAGGTACATCATGAAATTTCACCTCGAAAGATAAGTTATTTATTTAGATTGTGTCATATATGGTAAGAAATGACAATTTTTATTGGTCGATATTTTATTGTATAATACGCTAATAGGTGATATAATATAGCAGTTTTTAGAGAAAACACAGTCAGATAGAAGTTTGGAGGAAGTAATGAAGAGCTTTTTTAACAGACATGAAGAGGATATAGAGGAAATCTTGGAAGATGAGGAGGACGATCTGGGGATCATCAATTTGGATGAAACCGCAGGATGGTCCAAGCTGGATGTGGCAGAAGAAATGGCGAAACAGCAGGCGGCTGATATGATGGAGGAAATTGGTGACGAACTGGCTATCATGGATGCGGTAGAAGAAGATGTGGAAATCCAAGAGATGAAGTCTCATAAGGTGGAAAAGAAGAATACATATTTGGCAGCAAAAGCGCCGACAAGAGCCATACAAGAACTTTCAGAAGAAGAGTTAGAATTGGAAGAACTGTCCGAGGATGAATTGGAAATAGAATATCTGCAGGACGATGATAT
>CAZSBV010000198.1:0-3906 GCA_964605105.1 uncultured Lachnospiraceae bacterium
CTTCACCCAAATTCAGTTCACTTTCGGTATCTTCCATTTCTGTTTCAATAAATTCTTTAAATGCTTTCAGATCATTTTCCGTAGTTTCCAGATTATTAAAAGAATCCACCATATTATACATAACCGGTTTTGTATAAACAGCATCCTTTTCATGATCGCTGTCACTATCTGTAACTCCCATAAACGTAGACATCAACGTTGTAATATCCACATTGGTAGACTCAATAGTAACAGGATATGTAGAAAGAGTATCTTCCTGTACTGCATTGATATAAGTAGTCATTCCCTGTGATACTGCAAAAATTAAAGCAATACCTATGATACCTATACTTCCTGCGAAGGAGGTCAATATTGTTCTTCCTTTTTTACTAATCAGATTTCTTGCAGAGAGCCCAATAGATGTTGCCAAAGACATGGTCGGTTTTTTCATGTCTTTCTTGGTATCTGTTTTTTCTAACTCTTTTTCCCGCTCAATATCTGCCTGACTAAGGGGCATACTGTCTGCCTTTAGTTCTCCATCCAGCATTCGGATAATTCTGGTAGAATATTGTTCTGCCAATTCCGGATTATGAGTAACCATAACAATTAACTTGTCTTTGGAGATTTCCTTCAAAATATCCATGACCTGAATACTGGTTTCACTATCCAATGCTCCCGTAGGTTCATCTGCCAGAATAATATCCGGATTATTGACCAATGCACGCGCAATAGCTACTCGCTGCATCTGTCCTCCAGACATTTCTCTTGGACGTTTAGATAGCTGATTTCCAAGACCTACCTGTTCCAATGCTTTTTTGGCACGTTCTCTTCTTTCCGCTTTTGAAACTCCCGTAAGAGTCATTGCCAATTCAACATTCTGAAGTACCGTCTGATGAGGAATCAGATTGTAACTCTGAAATACAAAACCAACAGAATGATTACGATAAGTATCCCAATCACGGTCTTTAAAATCCTTTGTAGATTTTCCATTGATAATTAAATCACCGGAAGAATACTGATCAAGACCGCCGATAATATTCAGCATGGTTGTCTTTCCACATCCAGATGGACCTAAAATGGATACAAATTCATTTTTGCGGAATTGCAGGCTGACACCTTTTAGAGCGTGTACGACACCATCTCCTGCCGGATAATCTTTTTTAATATTTTTCAGTTCCAGCATGTTCTTCTCCTCCTTATTAACTTGTTGTTTTCTGCGCAGTTTAATCCAACAGATTAATTTTAAAGGAGTATTCTCAATTTTATCTCAACTAAGGCTCAAACTTTGTTGAGAAAGGCTTTCCCATAACATACCATTTTTTCAAAAATACCTAGCCCTCTCCCACAATGTTAGTTTTCGGAAGCTCTACTACAAAAAGGGTCCCCTGTTCCAGAATACTCTCCACTTCAATCCTTCCATGACATTTCTCTATAATCTTTTTACACAACGCTAATCCCAGACCATTTCCTTGTGATTTTCTTGAAGTATCTCCCTGATAAAATTTATCAAAAACATGATTCAAAGTTTCTTCATCCATCCCGATGCCATTATCTTTTACTGAAATAGTATAATATTCCGCGTTCTGCCTTAACGTAATCTGAATTACCCCATTTTCATCTGTATATTTTACAGCATTTCCTATAATATTCATCCATACCTGAAACAATAAGCTTTTCTGTCCATAATAATACATCTGGGGCAAATCCAATCCGAAATTCATATTCTTTTTTCCCCATTTGGGCTCTAACAAAACGATTGCCTCTCTGATTTGTTCATCCAGACGATAACACTCGGACTCTTCAAAAAATTGTTGATGTTCCAATTTTGACAAACGAAGGATGTTTTCCGTCAGCTCATTTAGTTTATCTACATTAAAATGAATTTTTCGTATATACTCATTTTTTTCCTCTTCTGTAAGATCCGGATCTTGTAAAAAGGTGGCATAACCAGTAATTGCGGATAACGGTGTTTTAAATTCATGTGAAACATCTGCTACAAAATCATTTCGCATCATTTCAACAGAGTTCAGTTCCTTGACCATAAGATTAAAATTATCAATAGTATTTCCCAGTTCTTGCAAATCTCCCAGATACTGTACCTGTACATCAAAATTCCCCTCTGATACCTGTGCCGATGCTTTACTCAGTTCCTCCAATGGTGCAAACACTTTTTTTATAAGATAAAAACTGGCAATTGCAGATAGTACGATACAAGCAGAAGCCAGTCCCCACATTACAATATAAGGATAATTTCTTTCTTCTATATTTAGTCCTTTTTGTACCAGAAAATAAATCATCAGACTGTAGCTGCAAAGACATAACACTACTATAGAAAAAAAGACAGATGCAATTTTCACATTTAATGTACTCCTTCGTATTCCCTGATGTACCCGTTCTTTCATTCTCTGTCTGCTAACATCTATCCACTTCTTATCTGTCCGAAGGTTATCTGTCATTTCATCTGCTTTCTTTGTATTTTTTTTCATCTTAACTTACACAATCCTTCTATATGTCATACTTATAATACTTTACATATATAAATATTCTCTCATACTCACTCTATGATAAATTATCTCTTTTTTGCTATTGCCCGATACCCCAGTCCTCGGATAGTCTCAATTTCAAAATCCTGATTTTTCCGGAAACGTTCCCTCAAACGACTCATATGTACATCCAGTGTGTGGGAATCCACATATCCATCGATACCCCATATATCATCCATAATCTGTTGTCTTGTAAATATTTGTCCCGGATAAGATAGCAGTTTATATAGTAATTGAAATTCCTTTTGTGGTAATATCTGAGTTCCCATATCATCATTTACTGTCCATATATCATATACCAGTTCTGTACCACCAAAAGACAGTTTTCTTTCAGTTACACTTTTTGCCCTGCGCAACAATGCTTGTACACGCAGAAGCATCTCTTGTAAATTTATAGGTTTTACCATATAATCATCCACACCATAACCATATCCTGTCTGCATGTCTAAAATATCACCTTTGGCAGTTATCATCATAATTGGCATATTCATACCTGCATCCCTGATCTGTTTTACAAAACTGAAACCATCCATTCCCGGCATCATAACATCCGAAATAATCAGGTCTATGGTTTCCTTATCTAAAATGTTTATTGCTTCAGTAGCAGCATATGCCGGACAGTCTACATACCCGCTTCTGCGCAATGTCTTACAAAACAGATTATTTAACTCACTATCATCTTCTACTACAAGAATTTTTAACATAGGCTTCCTCCTTATGATTACTACTCACTACAACTTAGAACAGCAACGATTGCTTCATCATATATGAATTTTATATTTATTATAAAATAGAAATCTCAAATTTATCTCAATTAAAAGAAATACTCTTTACAAATTTCGCACAAAGCAGAAAAATCGGAGTGATTTCACCATAACCACTCCGACTTCATTTTTATTTCTGATTAATATAATTTACCAATCCCTCACATGCAATGATCTTCTGCATAAATGGCGGGAACGCCTGACCTTTGTACTCAGTTCCTTTTGTCAGGTTCTTAATAATACCGCTGTCAAAATCCACTTCTACCTGATCACCATCTTCAATCCCCGCAGCTGCTTCCGGACATTCAATGATTGGAAGTCCGATATTAATAGCATTACGGTAGAAAATTCTTGCAAAAGTTTCTGCAATAACACAGTCTACACCTGCCGCTTTGATGGCGATTGGAGCATGTTCTCTGGAAGAACCACAACCAAAGTTCTTAGTTGCAACCATGATATCACCTTTTTGCACTTTTTTTACAAAATCCTTATCAATATCTTCCATACAGTGGGTAGCCAATTCCGCCGGATCTGAAGAATTCAGATATCTTGCAGGAATGATTACGTCTGTATCTACATTATCTCCATATTTAAAAACACGTCCTACTGCTTTTTTCATA
>CAZSBV010000199.1:0-3898 GCA_964605105.1 uncultured Lachnospiraceae bacterium
ATTGGTCGAACCACTGCTGCTGTTGGTTGTGGTATTATTGGTCGAGCCAGTGCTGCTGTTGGTTGTAGTATTATTGGTCGAGCCAGTATTACTGTTGGTTGTAGTATTATTGGTCGAGCCAGTGCTGCTGTTGGTTGTAGTATTATTGGTCGAACCAGCATTACTGTTTGTTGTGCCATTATTAGTTGATGTACTACTATTTGTACTATCGTTATTTGTTGCATTGTTATTCGTTGTTCCACTATTGGTGTTCGAACTACTACCTGTTGTTCCGCTATTGGTGTTCGAATCACTACCTGTTGTTCCACTATTGGTATTCGAACTACTACCTGTTGTTCCGCTATTGGTGTTCGAATCACTACTTGTTGTTCCACTACCTGTACTTCCACCTTCATTCGAACTATTGTTATCGGTAGAATCCGGATCTTCATCCGGTGTTTCAACAACATCCGTGTAACCACACTGCTGACAACGACCATTTTCAACCTTGTGTCCGGTAGCATCTATAATTTCTGTATATTTATCACCGCAGGAACATTCATAAGCTCTTTCACCTTCTTCTGTACAGGAAGCTTTTTTCACAATACTTTCTTCATATTTATGCACATGGGCAGATGGTAATTTAGGAATACTTTCTGTATAAGAATCACCACAATTCTTACAAGTATATGTACGTGTTCCCTCATTTTCTTCTGTTGGTTCTTTGGTAATTAAAGCTTCATAGAGATGGCCTGTTTTTTCTAAAACAAGTTCTTCCGCACTTCCACAGATAGTACATTTTCTCACCTTCGTTCCATCTGCTTCACAAGTAGCCTCTGTAATTTTCCATTCTCCAAACTCATGTTTTTCACAGATAATTTTAACTGCAATCTTTATATCTGTTGCTGTTTCATAATTTGCGCTGTCCGGATTGTAACTTGCCAGATATTCTTTGGTTCCAATCGTATCTGCTAATTTTTCCTGTGGATTCTTCCATGTAAAACCAATTGGCAGTGATACACTTCCAAGTTCTCTGGACGCTCCGCCTTCCAAATTAGTAGGAACTGTATAATCCGCAGATGTTAATACTTTTTTCTTAACATTTAAAGTAATATCAAAAGTAATCGGATTATACTTTTCTTCATCCGGACTATAGGTAACTCCATAAGCAGACTGCGCTACGATTGGAGTCATATCCGGGTTTACCCATGTATAGCCTGTTGGTAATACAATTTCTTTCAAAGTGGCATTTGGATTATATGTAATATCGTCCAGTACCGGAATCTCTAATTCTGCAAGATTAATATCCGCAGGAATGACGGTAACTTTACAGGTTCCTACATTTGGATTATCAGGATCGTCTTCGTTCTTACAAGTAATGGTAGTCTCTCCTGCTTTTAATGCTTTTACGACACCTGTATTATCCACAGTTGCCACTTTCGGATCAGATGATGTAAAACTCCAGTTCACCCCTTCTACTTCTGCTCCATTCACATATGGACGTAACGTAATCTCACTGTCCACCTGCAAATTATCAATACTGGTACTGCTTAAAGTAATCTTATCTTCTTCGCCCGGTAATGGTACTGCCTTTGTTGGCATATTATTGTACACAGGGATTCTGAAAATAAACGCCTGACTAAGCAAACCTTTATTGCTGTATGCCTTATACATAAGTTTTCCTTCTTGAGTAGGTGCCTGAATGTTCTGCATATATTGATGAGTTCCAATTGTATCAATTGTACCAACGACATCAAATTTTTGCAGATAAAGCGTATTTTGTCCCACATTGATATAATCTACTGCCAAAAAATTTATACCTGCTTTTAACGCTTTATACCTGGTGTTCCATCCTTTATCTTTTGCTCTTTGAAGACCATTCACAATCGTTTCTTCATCGCTGTTTCCGGCAGCACCAATATTATAGTAATTATAATATCCTTCATATCCGGGATAAGTCCCTGAAATCAACGCACTGCTTCCACTGTATCCCTGTTCCTGAAGAACTCTGGCTGCCAGGAAAAATGGACTCACACCGGTGGTACTTCCTAATTCTACAAAAGCCTGTGCATAGGTCATATTACCTTCAATAAGTGTATTTGCCATAAAAGAACCTGAAAGAAGACTTTCTACAGCTTGCACCGTATGATATTCAGAATTGTATCCCAATAACTCAAACTGAAATACATTATTTTCAGCCAACCAGTTTCTTGGATCCAGATAGTATCTTATGATCCCCTCTGACGCATAGGACCAATTTGTGGTTCCTGTGGCTCCTGCCTTCCAGCTTTCCGGTGTCCCCGGTGTCCATATCCAGCTTCTGTTTCCTACCTGACTGGCAACTAATGTTTTCCAATCAACCGTAGTATTCATTCTTACAAAAATCCAATTCGGATGTTTCTGTTTTAATGCATATAATGCATTTTGATAAGACTCCGGGAATTCCTCTATGTCTGAATATGAATATCCTCCTCTCAGCATACTGAACATGCCGATACTTCTGACATAACTTTCCTGCCATTGAGCAAATTCCTGATCCACACAGGCAACATTATCTTTTCTCACATATCCTGTTACTTTTTCTATTTCATCCTGATAAGAAACCTGATACCAGATATTATATCCTGCATCCTGCCCTGCTCCGATAATACTTACAACATCACCGGAAACCAGATTTTTTACCGGTTCGCTGCTGTCTTCCGGCAGTGTTCTCATAGTAATGGTATCTGCCAGATAAACCACTGCCTGAATATTTCTGGTTGCAGCTAATTCTTCCAGAGCTATTACTGCTTCTTCAAAAGGATACAAATAACTGCTGGCAGTAATGATTTCTTCCTCGAAATCATCCTCTCCTGTATCTTCTGCTATTTCTGCAGCCTGAACATTGATTGCTCCCAAATTACATTCTGTAATCATAATCACAGATAGCAGGAAACAGATTATACTTCTTAAAACTCTTTTTTTCATTTGTACCTTTCCTTTCTATGCTAATCCCAACTGTTGGTTCATCTGATTCATATATTGTAATTCTAACTTGCGTTCCTTTAAATAGTCTTTACCATTTTCTGTAATACTGTAATATTTTCTCTTAGGTCCGCCGGAAACTTCCCCTTCATAGCAATTTATATACTCTTTTCCGTGTAATCTCCGCAAAATAGTATAATACGAACTGATATCTACATCAACATAATATTCACATAATTTTTTTACCAGTTCATATCCATAAATATCATGCTGTTCAATCTCATTTAGAACAATCAGTTCTAAAATTCCCTTCTTCATTTGGGCATTCATAGACCAAACCTTCTTTCCTACATTTCAGCTTCTATATGTACTTTCTGTTTCATGCCATATACTCTTTAGCCATTTTTCATCTATCATATATTACCAAACTATTGATTATTAATCAATAGTGATATGTAAAAAAAGCTGCCGAAATCACTTCCGACAGCCTTAAAGTCTCTTATTTTACAACTTTTCTAAAATTCTTTTTACCACGTTTTACAACAATTCCATCGCCTTCAAACACAGCTGCTTCATAAACAGTCTTAATATCTGTAACTTTTTCTCCTTCTACAGAAACGCCGCCCTGCTCTACTGCTCTTCTGGCTTCGGATTTGGATGGAACAAGACCGGATTTTACTAACATAGTTAATACGTCAATCTTACCTTCCACAAAATCTTCTTCTGCCAAAGCTGCTGTAGGCATATCTGCTGCTACTCCACTGGCAAATAAAGCTCTTGCACTTTCCTGTGCTTTTACTGCTTCTTCCTCTCCATGAACTAACTTAGTTAATTCGTAAGCTAAGATTTCTTTTGCCTGATTTAACTGGCTGCCTTCCCAAGCATCCATCTTTTCAATTTCTTCTAATGGGAGGAAGGTTAACATACGGATACATTTTAATACGTCTGCATCTGC
>CAZSBV010000200.1:0-3889 GCA_964605105.1 uncultured Lachnospiraceae bacterium
TTTTTGTCTAACAAAAGGGGGTACTTCAATGATGAATACTATCTATTATTTTCATGATATAAAACCGGAAGAATTTCCACCAGATTTCTATACTCGATACAGCAATGTTCTGCCATTCCTTTTGCCATATCCTCTGTAATAATCCTTTTACGCAACACCGGATTCTTCATCGACTTTCCTAACCAGAATCTGCTTATCATAAATAATCCATCTTCCGTCTGTTTAAAAATATGCGCCATCTCTGTATGCCAAATTAAGCCCTTGAAAGCACCTACATGGCCGCAGACAATTAATGGAATATTATTTTCATCCATCATCTGCCGTGAAAATCCAAATTCTTCCGGTGAAATAAAATCGATTCTAAGGGGCATCCTCATTCCACCTATTTTTTCAACCGGATACTGGGTATTATTTTGAAAGTCAGGGCACTCTGTGCATTTAAAATATCCCGCCTGTTTTTTGGAATAACCAATGGCAAAATGCGCTTCCGGAAACCATACTTGATACCGCTCATTCTTCTGCGGATGCCACCAAAACCACCATTTAATCATTTCCGGCGTAATACCGGGCATAGGACAATACATAGATACTAAATAGGTATCTTTCTCCATTTTCTGATAACCAACCTCTTTTTGTAGTTTTTCAGATTCAAGGATATTGTTCATCTCTGAAAAATGTGTTGGTGTTATCTCATTTTTATTCAGAGCAGCTTTGATTTCATCCGGAATTTCAGGTAATTCCTTTCTCATTAATTCTTCTATTTTTGCCATTCTCATCTGTTGTTTTTCCTGCACCATCACATACTTCCTTATTTGTCGTTTTCTCTAAACAAAAGACCTTTTATTACCATCCTACGAACTTAGCTTACAGCTTGGCAAATTTCTTCAATTCTTCCATAGCAAGAGCATCATGTACCTTAGAGAAACCATGTGCACCATCTTGAATAATATGTAAACATACTCTTCTTTCCTCATCCATATCCGCCGGCTTAGTCGATTTATAAGTCTCTACTGCACAATGTGCATATTTAATATCTACAATGTTATCCTTTGTGCCGTGAACAATTAATACTTCGCCCTTGTAATCTTTGATTTTTTCAAATGGGTCAATGTCTCTTGCATCCTCTGCATAGCATCTGCCCAGCTTCATGGGACCACATCGGAAAGTCTCCGGTACATTGTACGGATCAAATTTTGACATCATCATCTTCCCTGCTCTTGCATCATCCGGAATACAAAGTGCCGGATAGAACAGGCATAACTTTTCAATTGGATGTTCATTTTTTGCAGCAACCATAGCTGATACGAACCCACCCTGACTACATCCCATCAGGAAAATTCTTTCAGGATTTACATATGGCAGACTTTTTACATATGCCAGCACAGCTTCCAAGTCTCTCATTTCTGTAAGAATCGACATATCCGTTGTTTTTCCCTCGCTTTGACTTTTCATGACCGATCCGCCATTAAAATCAAAACAGAATGCAGCATATCCCAAATCTGCCAAAAGAATCGCATACTGTCTTACGGTCTCCTGATTTGCCATAAAGCCATGACAGCTAATCGCAATGGGAAGATTTTCCCCGTTATTTTTACGGTACTGTGTACCACGAATGGTAAGCCCCTCTCTCTTACATTCGAAAACACTGGCTTCCACACCTTCCGGCAATTTTGGTTTTCTTAAAAAATCAATCAATCCCATATAATACCTATCCTTGTAATCCTCTCGCCTGTCTATCCATATCTTCTACAACAATATCGTAAATCTCTCCTAAGGAAGCACAATATTCCAATACTTTCCATGGTTCATTGGTATGATAATGAATTTTGATAAGTTCATCATCTCCAACTGCAAGTAAGCAGTCACCTTTAAAATTATCTGTAAAATAATCACTGATTACATCCTCATCAAGATCTTCCCCTTCAATTAATAACTGTGTATCGTATTTATACTCCAACATAACCCTCTTCCTTTCTTTGTTGTATATTATAAGAAAATTATACCACTCTAACATTAAGCTTACAATATACCAAAATATTAAATATGTCTAAACGATTATTTTTGGTGCAATCAATAAAAAGGGGTGGCTAATCTTTTGTAATCTTGCTATACTGATTTGAAAACTAAATTGATATATTTCACATAAAATTTACTGTATAAAAATTAGTAATCAGAGATTTAAATATTTTCTATGAAAACACTTAGATAATGGAGGAAACTATGGCATTTGACGGAATTACAATTTCCTGCTTAAAAGAAGAATTAAAAGCAACTCTTTTGAACGGGCGTATCTATAAAATCGCACAGCCGGAAACAGATGAACTTTTGCTTACCATTAAAACAAACAATGGACAGTATCGATTGGTACTTTCAGCCAGTGCATCTTTACCACTGGTGTATTTGACAGATAAAAACAAACCAAGTCCTATGACCGCTCCCAATTTCTGCATGTTACTTCGAAAACATATTCAGAACGGGCGCATCGTAGATATTTCCCAGCCTTCTTTAGAACGAATTCTGGAATTTACGATTGAGCACTTAGATGAAATGGGCGATTTGTGTCAGAAAAAATTAATTGTGGAGTTGATGGGAAAACACAGTAACATTATTTTCTGCAATCACGAAAACAAGATCATTGACAGTATCAAGCATATTTCTTCCGCTGTCAGTTCTTTACGTGAAGTTCTCCCTGGAAGAGATTATTTCATTCCTGAAACAACACATAAAACCAATCCGCTAGCTACTACCAAGGAAGAATTCTATTCCCTTGTTTATGGACAAAATACCGAATGTTTCAAAGCGCTTTACATGAATTATGTAGGTCTTTCTCCATTTATGGCAAACGAACTCTGTTTCCGTGCCGGCGGAAACTGCGATTTGTCTGTTGCCGCTTTGACTGAAGAGGATAAAGAGAATTTATACAACAGTTTTGCCAGTATGATTTCGGATATTAAAAGCAACCATTATTCTCCTAGAATTCTTTACGAGAATGGAATTCCAAAAGAGTATGCTGTTTTTCCTATTGGTTCTTATTCCCAGGAAAACACAAAAGAAATTCCCTCTATTTCCATGCTTCTGGAACAGTATTATGAAGAAAAAAATATTGTTACCCGGATTCGTCAGAAATCGGTAGATTTAAGAAAAATTGTTCAGACTGCTTTGGAAAGAAATGTGAAAAAATATGATTTGCAGCTGCGCCAAATGCAGGACACTGAAAAACGGGAAAAATATAAAGTTTATGGAGAACTTCTGACCGCCTTTGGCTACGGTGTGGAACCGGGCAGCAAGTCTGTTACAGTAAATAACTATTATACCGGTGAAGATATTGACATTCCTTTAGATCCGGCTCTCACCGCCATTGAAAATGCAAAAAAATATTACGAAAAATATAATAAACTGAAAAGAACCTATGATGCACTTTCTACCCTGACTGTTCAGGTAAAAGAAGAAATCGACCATTTGGAATCCATCAGCAACGCTTTAGACATTGCTATTAAAGAGGAAGACTTGGTACAGATTAAGGAAGAATTAATCGAAACCGGATATATCCGTAGAAAAGGTGCTTCCAAAAAACAACGATTTACCAGCAAACCGTTCCACTACATCAGCAGTGACGGCTACCATATTTATGTTGGTAAAAACAATTTCCAGAATGAAGAACTTACCTTCAAATTTGCCACAGGAAATGACTGGTGGTTCCATGCCAAAGGCGTGCCCGGTTCTCATGTTATTGTAAAAACTGAAGGTGACGAACTGCCAGACCGAACTTTCGAAGAAGCCGGAAAACTGGCTGCTTACTATTCCAAATCCAAGGGACAGGAAAAAGTAGAAATCGACTATATCCAGAAAAAGCATGTAAAGAAACCTTCCGGCGGAAAACCGGGATTTG
>CAZSBV010000201.1:0-3856 GCA_964605105.1 uncultured Lachnospiraceae bacterium
TATACCAAAGAAACAGCAAGAGATTATTTGAATTGGAATTATTATTTTGGAATTGGTGGGGTAGTCACGTTCCAGAATGCTAAGAAATTGAAGGAAGCAGTAGAATATATTCCGATTGAAAATATTGTATTGGAAACAGACAGTCCTTATCTGGCACCGGTACCTTACCGTGGAAAACGAAATTCTTCTTTAAATCTTCCATTGATAGCGCAGGCAATTGCGGATTTGAAGAAGATTGACGTGGAAAAGGTAATTGAGATTACTGCCGAGAATACTAAGAAATTGTATAGACTATAATTGAAATAGATTACTACCAAAGCTTAAACAAAAACTAAGAATTATATTTAAAGTAAAAGATAGAAATAAAAAGGAGCATTATGGCAACATTAGGGAATCCGGGAAATACCATAGAAGTATTACAGAAATATAAATTTAATTTTCAAAAAAAATTTGGACAAAACTTCCTGATAGATACACATGTTTTGGATAAAATAATCAGAGAATCCGGTGTTAACAAAGACGATTTAGTTATTGAAATCGGACCGGGAATTGGAACTATGACTCAGTATCTTTGTGAAAATGCAAGAGAAGTTATAGCTATTGAAATTGACAAGAATTTAATTCCAATTTTACAGGATACTTTATCTGCTTATGATAATGTAACAGTGATTAATGAAGACGTATTAAAAGTAGATATTCGAAAGCTGGCAGAAGAAAAGAATGGTGGAAGACCGGTTAAGGTAGTAGCAAATCTTCCTTACTATATTACTACTCCTATTATTATGGGATTGTTTGAAAGTCATGTACCGATTGACAGCATTACTATTATGGTACAAAAAGAAGTAGCTGACAGAATGCAGGAAGGACCGGGAAGTAAAGAATATGGTGCCTTGTCACTGGCGGTGCAATATTATGCCAAACCGGAAATAGTAGCCAATGTTCCACCTAACTGCTTTATGCCCCGTCCGAATGTAGGAAGTGCTGTTATCAGACTTACCTGTCATGAAAAACCACCGGTGGAAGTAAAGGATGAACGTTTTATGTTTAATATTATCAGAGCTTCTTTTAATCAAAGAAGAAAAACTCTGGTAAATGGTCTTGGAAATGCAGCATTTTTACCTGTGACAAAAGAGCAGGTGGCAGCAGTCTTGGAACAGATGGAATTATCACCAACGATTCGTGGAGAAGCATTGTCCCTGGAACAGTTCGCAGAATTGTCTAATTTATTGAAGTGATTTTAAATATAAGATTTTATGATAAAGAGTCTGGTACAAAATGAATAGTTATGGATACTTAAATCCGTAACTGACATTTTGCACCAGACTCTTACATTAAGAATATAAATTGATAATTTCTACAAGTCGGGGATAAGCATATTCAAAAAATTCCTGAAATGGTTTACAATGACGATTTTTTCCTAAAAGTCCATCAGAAAGAGGAATACGATCTCTGCGGCAGCCACCACGGCAAAGGTATACCCACTTACAATTTTTACAGGAAGAATCCATATGTGATGATTGTTCAATAAATTGCAATTCTTCTCGTTTCTTTTCAATATCCTCTATGGAATCTGTAGTAAAATTACCTAAAAGCCATTCATCTAACATATAGAAATCACAGGGAAAAACACTTCCATCGGCTTCGATTACAAATTGACGGCTGCACACACCATTCATTTCACAGGCACCGGGTGCACGGCGGCATAAAAGGTTCATTAAACCGATAAAGTAACGTACATATCTTAAATGTCCCGTTTTCGCTTCTTCATACCAGCAATCAAATAAATCTTTTAAGAAGATGGTGTAGTCTGCTGCACTTAAAGAATAATCATAATTTGCATTATACTCATCCAAAGGATCTAGGCAGGGAATGTACTGTTGCCATTCAAATCCCATATTCTTATAAAAAGAATATATTTCTTTTGTATGTTTAATAGTATGTTTTGTTATCACTGTAAGAATATTAAATTCTACCTGATACTTTCTGAATAACTCGATGGTATGTAAAACCTGGTCGAAAGTTCCGCAGTGATTTGGATATTTGCGGCAGGCATCATGAACTTCTTTGGTTCCGTCTAAAGAAAGACCTACCAAAAAATTATGGTCATGTAAAAATTTAGCCCATTCATTGTTGATTAAAATTCCATTAGTTTGAATGCTATTTTGAATGCTCACGTGATTTACATTCCACTTATTTTCAAATTCTATTACTGATTTAAAAAAATCCAAACCTGCCAAAGTTGGTTCTCCACCTTGGAATAGGATAGAGCAGCTACCTTCTGCGAAAGCAAGGGTTTTTTGAATAATCTGTTCCAAAGTAGTAAGACTCATGATTCCATAAGAAGCATTTTTTCGTTTGGAAGTTTCATCAGTATAAAAGCAATAGTCACATTGCATATTGCAAAGACCACTGGCCGGTTTCATCATAATACTTATTGCAGGCATAATTTTTTCCTCGTCTTTTTAATGATTTTTATTGTAGCATGTCAGGAAAAGAATGGAAAGAGATAAGGATTAGGCAAAATGCACAAAAAGGAATTTATAAAATTAACATCTGTTCATACAAGAAACGAAAAAAAAGTAAAAAACCATACAACTTTCTTTGAAAAAGTATTTAACATGCTTGAAAACGAAAAAGGTACTTGTCTATAATAAAATTACAAAGTTCTAGAACGAAACAATGTAATGGTAATTGAAAGGAGAAACATAATGAAAAAGGTTATTTCATTAATTTTAAGCGTTTTAATGGTTTGTACACTCCTCGTAGGTTGTGGTGACAAAACAGAAACATGGACTGTAACATGTCCTTGGGCACCATCAGGTGTAGCTGCTATGGTTAGCCAGAAAGCAGCATCTCTTTCTACAGAATATTCTGACAATATTATTTTAGTTGCAGATGCTATCAAAGGTGATGCAGCAACAGTTAACACATGGGTTGCTTCTACAAAAGCAAGTGATACTGAATTAGTATTCGCAGGTGAAGGTTTATTCTCTATTACATCTATCCTTGACCCTGCAAAATTACAGTTTACATATGACGATTTTGAATATGTAGAAAACCTTTACTCTTCTATTTTCGTAATGAGTGCAGATGCAAAATTAGGAATCAGCAGTATTGATGATTTAAAAGCATACATGGAAGCAGGAAACCAGATTTCTGTTGCAACAAATGGTGCAACAGGTTCCGAAGCTTTCCTTGCAGCATCCTTATTCGGTGCTATGGGATATGGCGACCAGTTAAAAATAGTAGCTTACAGTTCTGCAGCAGAAGCAGCACAGGCAGTAGCAAGAGGTGAAACAAATTTTGCAGTTTCTCATCAGTCTCAGATTTTAGAAACATATCAGCAGGGTGGAGTAACTATGGTATGTGCATTTGATGGAGAAGACATCGCAAATGGTCCTTTCGCAGGATTAGAAGGTGTTGGTAAATATGGATATCCATACTTCCGTAACCGTTGCTTTATCATGGCACGCAGCGGAGCAGATGCAAACAAAGTTGCTGCTTTAAAATCCTTATATGGTGAAATTTTAGCAGATGCTGAAGTTACAGATTGGTTAAGCAATACAATGCTTCTTGAAGTTGATACCATGACAGAAGAACAGGTATTAGAACACATCGAAAACGTTAAAAATATTGTTAACGAGTACTACGATCTCGTTGCTAACTAATTATTAATGAATTTGCGGGCAGTGCAGGAGAGTAGCTCCTGCACTGCTTTTTACTTAAGTTTTAAAGAAGATTAAGTAAATTAATAATAGGTATAAAAAGATGGAGTAAGAAAAATGAAAGATTGGATAAATAATATGGATGAAAAGCTGGACAACATGGGTGCAAAACTGGCGAAGAAAGAAATTAC
>CAZSBV010000202.1:0-3833 GCA_964605105.1 uncultured Lachnospiraceae bacterium
GGAAAAGGATGCCGTTTCTGTAAAGGTTCCGGTTGGATTGAAATTTTAGGTTGTGGTATGGTTCATCCAAACGTACTTAAAATGAGCAATATTGATCCTGAAAAATATTCCGGATTTGCTTTCGGTATCGGTCTGGAACGTATTGCATTATTGAAATATGAAATCGACGATATGCGTCTTCTTTACGAAAATGATATTCGTTTCCTTAAGCAATTCTAAAAGGCTTGGAAATACGAAGTGTTTTAAAACTTGTTCTGAGATTTGAGTTTATATAGATAATTGGAGGATTTAAAATGAATACAGCATTATCATGGATAAAAGCATATGTGCCGGAATTAGAATGTGGCGATCAGGAATATACCGATGCCATGACTTTATCCGGAACAAAGGTAGAAACCTTTGAAAGATTAGATAAAAATTTAGACAAGATTTATGTAGGACAGATTTTGTCTATCGAAAAACATCCTGATGCAGATAAATTAATTATCTGTCAGGTAGATTTAGGAGAGAAACAGCTTCAGATCGTAACTGGTGCTCCAAATGTAAAAGTAGGAGATAAAGTACCTGTAGTTGTGGATGGTGGTAAAGTTGCAGGAGGACACGATGGTGGTCCGTTGCCTGAAAATGGAATCGTAATTAAAAATGGAAAACTTCGTGGAGTAGAATCTTTTGGTATGATGTGCTCCATCGAAGAACTGGGTTCCTCCAGAGATTTCTATCCTAATGCACCTGAAAACGGAATCTACATTTTTGACGACAGTGTAGAAGTAGGAAGCGACGCTATCGAAGTATTAGGATTAAGAGACACTGTATTTGAATATGAAGTAACTTCCAACCGAGTAGACTGCTATAGTGTTCTCGGTATTGCAAGAGAAGCAGCTGCTACTTTTAACAAACCTTTCGTAGCACCTGTAGTAGAAGTAAAAGAAAGCCAAGAAAAAATCGAAGACTATATTTCTGTAGAAGTAGTAGATACAGACCTTTGCAGCCGTTACTGTGCAAGAGTGTGTACTAATATTAAGATTGCTCCTTCACCGGAATGGATGCAAAGACGTCTTGCAGCAAGCGGAATCCGTCCAATTAATAACCTGGTAGACATTACAAACTATGTAATGGAAGAATACGGTCAGCCAATGCATGCTTTCGATTTGGATACTATTGCTGGTAAGAAAATTGTTGTAAAACGTGCAAAAGACGGAGAAGAATTCCAGACACTTGACGGACAGGTAAGAAAACTTGATTCCGAAATGTTAATGATCTGTGATGGTGAAAAAGAAATTGGTATCGCTGGTATCATGGGGGGCGAAAACTCCAAGATTACAGATGATGTAAAAACGGTTCTCTTTGAAGCAGCTACTTTCAACGGAGCAAATATCCGTAAATCTGCTAAGAGATTGGGCTTAAGAACAGATGCTTCCGGTAAATTCGAAAAAGGACTTGATCCAAGAAATGCAGAAGCTGCAATTAACAGAGCTTGCCAGTTAATTCAGGAATTAGGCTGTGGTGAAGTAGTAAGCGGTATGGCAGATGTTTGTCAGCCATTAAAAGAATTAAACAGAATCAAATTTGATGCAGACAGAATCAATGGTTTATTAGGTACTGATATCGATACCGATACTATGATGGATATTTTTGGACGTTTAGAATTAGTATATGATGAAGCTTCTAATGAATTAGTAATTCCATCCTTCCGTCAGGATTTGGAGGGTATTGCTGATATTGCAGAAGAAGTAGCAAGATTCTATGGATATGACAAGATTCCTATGACACTTCCAAGTGGTGAAGCTACAACCGGTAAATTACCATTTAAACTTCGTCTGGAAGAAAAAGCAAGAGATGTTGCTGAATTCTGTGGATTTTCTCAGGGCATGTGCTATTCCTTTGAAAGTCCAAAGGTATTTGATAAATTAATGCTTGCAGAAGATGATGAACTTAGAAATGCAATTACTATTTCTAACCCATTAGGAGAAGATTTCTCTATTATGAGAACAGTTCCTTTAAATGGTATCTTGACTTCTTTGGCAACAAACTATAACAGAAGAAATAAAAATGTTAAATTATATGAATTAGGAAATATTTATTTACCAAAAGCATTGCCATTGACAGAACTTCCTGATGAAAGAATGCAGTTCACATTAGGTTTCTATGGAGAAGGTGATTTCTTCACCATGAAAGGTGTGATCGAAGAATACTTCGATGTATTGGGAATGAACAAAAAAATAACTTATGATCCAAATGCAGGAAAAGTATTCTTACACCCTGGACGTCAGGCAAGTATTATTTATGATGGAGTGGTTCTTGGTTACTTAGGTGAAGTTCATCCGGATGTATTAGATAACTATGACATCGGAACAAAAGCTTATATCGCAGTTTTGGATATGCCAAATGTGGAACCATTTGCTACTTTCAACAGAAAATATGAAGGTATTGCAAAATATCCTGCAGTAAGCCGTGATATCAGTATGGTTGTTCCAAAGAATATTTTAGTTGGTCAGATTGAAGATGTTATCGCTCAGCGTGGCGGTAAGATTCTGGAAGGTTACAATTTATTTGACGTATATGAAGGAAGCCAGATTAAAAAAGGATACAAATCTGTGGCTTACTCCATCACTTTCCGTGCAAAAGACAGAACTTTGGAAGAAGCAGATGTTAACGGAGCAATGAAGAAGATTCTGAATGGATTGGAATCTCTTGGAATTGAACTTAGAGCATAAGAGTGATTCAGGCAGCCGATCGGAGAAATCCGGTCGGCTTTTTGCAAAATAGTAAAAATATAGGGGGTTGCTATTTTGAACTTTCCTAATTAGTGAAAAAGGAGAAAAAACATGAAAAAGAGAATCCAGGCATTTCTGATGGCGTTTGTGATGATATTTACGTTTGTGGCATCGTTTTGGGGAAATACAGTCGTAGTCAAAGCTGACGAGTTGAAACAGGATGGAAAAAGTAGTATAAAAATTGCGAATGTGATCTATGATGGCACCCAGTTAAAAGTAACTATGGCTGGGTCTTTAGAAGATGGAACCAATGCCTTTTCTATCGTGAGTAGTGATGGAAATGATGTTGCAATTAAAGCAGTGAATGGGAAAGGGGCTATATTTACCATTGAGACGGCAGAACCTTTAGATCCTGCTAAAAAATATTCTATTATATTTGGTGGCAATTCTTACGGAATCACGATGCCGGATTATTATGGAACACCGGAATTTGAAGCGGCTTATACATACAGTGGAAATGATCTTGGTGCAAATTGGACAAAGGAATCAACTACGTTTCGAGTATGGGCACCTACGGCAGAAGCAGTATCTGTGAACTTATATAAATCAGGTGACGGAAGTGTAGATGATTTAATGGAATCTGTTCCTATGGCCTCTGATGCAAATGGGACATGGGTTGCAACAAAAACAGGTGACTTAAATGGTGTTTATTATACATATACGGCTACAATTGATGGGAAAGAGGTAGAAGCCTGTGATCCTTATGCCCGCACAACAGGGGTAAACGGTCAACGTGCTATGGTCATTGATTTGGAGTCCACAAACCCGGAAGGATGGGAAGAGGATAAAAATCCTAATGCAGACCTTACTTTTAACGATGCAGTCATTTATGAACTTCATATTCGTGACTTAGGAACACATAGCAGTTCCGGCATTACCAATGCAGGAAAATATTTAAGTTTAACAGAACATGGTACAACCACATCGGGTGGCGTTTCTACCGGTGTTGACCACATGAAAGATTTGGGAATTACATACGTACATATTTTACCAATGTATGACTATGGTTCTGTAGATGAAACCAATCTCGACAAGGAGCAGTTTAACTGGGGCTATGAT
>CAZSBV010000203.1:0-3823 GCA_964605105.1 uncultured Lachnospiraceae bacterium
AATTCTGCCACAGAGTTGGTTTAGACTATGTATCTTGTTCTCCATTCCGTGTACCAATTGCACGTTTAGCTGCTGCACAGGCTGCAATTAAAAACAAATAAGATATATTCTTATATATAAAGAAAGCTTCCTCTTTTGAGGAAGCTTTTTTATGTACAGGAATATATGGTAATTTTTAGTTCAATTCAGTTTGTCAAAAAAACCTTTTCATGATACAATACACTAGTAGTGTATATAATAAATAAGATTTTAATATTCCTATGCAGGTATATATTTGTATACTTAAAAGAATATCATAAATCGGAGGTCATAATGAATATAAACGAATCAGCAGAAAATTATTTGGAAACCATATTACAGTTAAGCAAGACCTTACCTGTAGTTCGTTCCGTAGATATAGCAAATGAATTAGGCTTTAAAAAGTCCAGTGTTAGTGTTGCCATGAAAAATCTGCGTCAAAAAGAACATATCACTGTTACAGATGCCGGTTTTATTTATCTGACAGAAACCGGAAAAACTATTGCCGAGCATGTTTACGAAAAACACAAATTATTAAAAGGATGGCTTTGTGCTCTGGGCGTACCGGAAGAGATTGCTACAGAAGATGCCTGCAAAATGGAACATGTTATCAGCGACGAAAGTTTTGAAGCAATCAAGAAACATGTACATGATCTAGAGAAATAAAAAAATGATGCGAATGCATCATTTTTTATTTCGTCTATTCTATAACATAATCACCAGAATCGTAATCATAAACACAATACTGCAAATAATGGAAATCGAATTCAACGCTGCTGACAATCCTGCATCTCCACCCATTTCTTCTGTAAAAGCCGGAACTGCGGAACCAATCGGGCTAAATGCCAGAACCATCAATGCGGTACGTGCTTCCAGTTCTAATGGAAGATGATAGAAAATAAATGCCAACACAAAAGCCACTCCATAACGCACTGCTAAAATCTTTACAATAGTTCCTACCTGACTTCTATCCCCGGACAATTTAAATCCTACGCCCAGCATAAGCATTGCAATAAACGCATTTGCTCCGCCTACAATATCTGCAAGCTCAATAACCGGTGCCGGGAGTGTAATTCCAAGCATACCCAAAATCATCATGGTAATACAGGTCAAAAAAGCCACAGACTTGGATAATGCCTTAAAGATTCTTTTTATCGAAAACTTACCACCTTTAATACTGGATGCTACACCAAAGGCTCCTCCTAAACAGATAAAAGCATTCCCTGCATCGAATAAGCTTGTAGTAATAACACCTACCGGTCCCAAGAAACTTTGCACAAAGGGAATTGTAAAATTACCTATATTGTAACCCGGCAGATTCAGCACCCCAAAAGCCTTCTCTTCTTTGCTTTTTCCAAGGTTGATTACATAGCCTAAAATCATATATAAAATTCCAGCCGCCAGTGCCATTAAAGTTATCGAAAGCATAGACGGATCAAGCTGTTTCCCTGAAAAGTTGGAAATAAAGGCTGCTGGTAATGTAATCTTTAATGTAATTTTTGATAATACCGCAAAGTCACCCTCCTTAAAAAAATTTATCTTACGAAGCACATAGCCTGCGATAATGATTACAATAAAACAACCGGCTCTAGTCAAAACTTCTAACATATTTATCCCCTCTCGTTTGAATATATGAATATTTGTTGATTTATTTATGGTATGACTTGACTTTGCATTTGTCAACCGCACATAAAAACTTGTTACCAAATCTCAAAACCATTGACATTTAGTAACAAGCCTATTCTTACTCGCCTACACTATCAGCATATTTAATTCTGAATACTCTTTTCAAAGAATCATTAATTCTCTCTTCACTAATAGTTCCGTCCTGAACTGCTGCAATTACACCTTCATAAGCCAACTCAAAATCTTCCGGCATTAAGACCATATCCGCACCGGCTTTAAAAGCTTTGATTGCCGCTTCATCTGCTCCATAATATTCTGTAATAGCTCCCATATTCATAGCATCGGTAATAACCACTCCATTAAATCCAAGCTCAGATCTCAGCAAATCTGAAATCACTTCTTTGGACATAGTCGCCGGTGTATTATCCCCTACTATCTGTGGCAAAGACATATGACCTACCATAATCATATTAGCACCATTTTCAATCGCAGATATAAATGGTACTAATTCCGTTTGTTTTAATTCCTCCAAAGACTTATCAATTACAGACAACCCATTATGAGTATCCTCTGACGCATCTCCCAATCCCGGAAAATGTTTCACGCAGGCAGTAACTCCTGTTTCTTCCAGACCACTAATAGAAGAAGTAACCATACTTGCTACAACGGTTGCATCACTACCAAAAGATCTGGCTCCTATAGCGGTATTATCCTCGTTTGTCAATACATCTGCTACGGGTGCAAAGTTCAAATTAAATCCATAACCTGCCATATATGTTCCGATTGTTTTCATTGCTTCGTAGGCGTTTGTAGCATCACCGGTACTTCCAATATCTGCCATATCTCCTACATTATCTAATTTCAAACTATCTGCCAGACGAGAAACCGTTCCGCCTTCTTCATCAACTGCAATAAACATCGGATATTTACAGTACGATACGGAATTCTCTACCATTTTCTTAATCTGGTCTTCTGACTGTATATTCTTTGCAAAATAAATCAATCCACCTACAGGATATTTTTCCAAGGCCTTTTTCGTACCATCTCCAGCCTGAACTGCAGTATCAACACCCGTGATTGATTCCGGTGTCACAATAAACAGACCTGCCACTTTTTCTTCTAATGTCATCTCTGAAATAATAGCTTCGACCACATCATCTAACACTTCTGCATCTGTATATTCTTCCTGAACTTCCGGTTCTTCCGTCGTTTCTTCCACAAATTCTTCCATCGTTTCTTCCGCTTCCATCTGTGCCAGCTGTTCTTCCACTTCCTGTTGCTGTCTCTTCATCTCGGCTCTATTCTTTATCAAAAAGATACCACCTACAACAACTGCAACCAACACAACGATAGAAAGTATGAACGCAATCATTGCAATTCTCTGATTTCGTATTCTTCTCTGCCTACGATATTCTCTTTTTTCATCTTCACTTAGTACTTCCATTTCAATATCATTCGTTTGCATATATCTCTATACCTTTCCTCATATAGAGTAAGTATAGCAAAAATTTAAGCGGGTATCAATCTTCTTTTACTTGATACCCGCTTCTATGCTGTGATTTCCAATGGTTATTTCCTCCATTATTTAAACTTTTTTCTTTTGTTCACATCTTTATTAACTTCTCTTTTCTCTTCTTTCCATCTCTCTTGTATTCATATACTGTAATGTTTTTCTTTACAAATCATTACTTTTTCTCTTTTTTTGATGTACTTAAATCGATTCTTTTTGATTACTTCGTAATTCTAACTTTTTGATTTCTAATCTTTGTTCAATTACTTTGTAATTTTAACTTTGATTTTTAATCTTTAGTTTTTTACTTTGTAATTTTTACTTTTGATTTTTAATCTTTTTGTTTTATTACTCTTGTAATCTTTCAACTAGATATTGTACCTTTTCCTACCTCTTTAAATTTCTTATATAAATTTTGGTTATTCTTTTATATCTTTCAGAAATTCTGTTTGGTTCTTCTCTTTTTCAAAATACTTATGAAACTCCTTTTTATCCTTTCTAAAATTTTATCTATTTGTATTATTAGATTTTATTCTCTTCCAGAATATTTATCTAATATATACTAAATATTCTAGAATTTATTATTTATGAATTTCATCTTTTATGTATTTTTACTTTTATATGTACTATTCTCTAGTTTTTTAAATTGGGTTTTATCTTAAGGTTTTG
>CAZSBV010000204.1:0-3808 GCA_964605105.1 uncultured Lachnospiraceae bacterium
ATGTACTTGAGCCGGAGTATATGGTAGTTACAGATGATGATTTTGGAAAGGCATATTTGTCAGATGGATATGTGGCGAGATTTCTGGTGAAATTGTTTGAGAGTTATCCAGTTCTATTTATTGGTTATAGCTACAATGACGTGATTGTAAGATATCTGACCCGCGCCATGACAAAATATAAAGCATGTAAAAGATATATTCTTACAGATAGCAAAGAAGGAAATTGGAATGAGCTTGGCATACAACCAATTTTATATCCGGAAGGAAAATACGATGTCCTAAATGAATCCATCAACCAGCTTGCAGTCAGAATGAAACGTGGAGTATCTGATTGGGAAAATAATCTGAAATTGATAGGAGAGAAACCACCCACAGATTTGAGCATTGAAAGTGAAGTGTTCTTTTGCCTACAGGATGAAAATAAAACACGAGTATTAATGAATTGCGTTCACGGAAAAGAATGGTTATGGTGGTTAGAGACAAATGGTATATTTAAAAATTTGTTTGTGGAAGATGCTCAGTTGTCCAAAATAGAAGTTGCCTGGGGGGAATGGATTATCCGGGAATTTCTAGAAAAAGAGCATGAGGAGATACTTCTTCTAATAATGAAATATCAAAATCATATGAACAAGAGATTTGCAAACATGTTAGCGGACTGGATTGTAAATGAGAGTATTTCATATAGTGATGAGACTGTGAAAAGAATTGTTCTGTTGGTGGAGCCTTATATCGATCATTGGTGGATGATTTCAAGAATGCACGAATGTGTCATGGACAGAAATATGTTGTCATTAGGCTGGAAATTATTTAAAAGACTGTTTGAATACAAATTAATTCTGGAAAAAGAGTTGTATTCATTAACAGAAGAAAAAATAAAGGTGAGACATAGTTTTTTTGCGGATGGACATGCCATACAAAGTATATGGGAAGAGTATGGAGAAAAACATTTGGAGTCTAATCCAATGGAAATATTGGAATTTGGGAAAGAACACATACTATCGATTCATTCAGTGTACGCAAATACAGATAGGGCATCGAAAGAGAAGGAGCCGCTTGAGCTTATGATGTTACCGTTGGAAGAGCAAGAGGATTCCTATAGAAAGAATGATCCGATTGTGAAACTATGCAAGATTATTAGTTCGGCATGTTCCAAAATTGCTCAGGAAGAAACAGAATTTATTAGAACTTATATCAGACAATGCATCAGGTCAGAGTCTGCATTATTACGAAAACTTGGCTTGAAATTATTAAGAGAAGCTGATGTCTATGATAGCCATGAAAAAATGAACATGTTGTTAGCGAATGTTTCTATATATGCTTTAGGGGAAAAAGAACAGATTTTCAACTTGGTGGCAAGTGTTTTTGATGATTTGTCTGAAGAGGAACAAGGAAAATTAATAAGTGAAATCAGAAAAGGAAGGCAAACAGGAGAGGCCAAAACTATTGCCTATGAAAAATATAATTGGGGTGTGTGGCTTAAGCAAAAATGTAAACCGAATGAGCAGGTGAAAAAGTTAATTGCAGATGTAAAAAAGGAGTATTCTTATTTTAAACCAAGAGAATATCCTGAATTGAGTTTCAATTTTAAGCCTGCAATCTGGAGCGCAGATGTCAGTCCGAAAACCCCGGATGAAATTTTTTATATGGACACAGAAGAATTAGTAGAACTTTTAAAGAATTATCAGGGCAATCAATGGGAAGGTCCTAGCAGAAACGGGCTGTTAGTAAGTTTTTCTAACTGTGTGAAAAAAGAATATTCATGGTCTGAAAAGATTTTGAGTTATCTTCTTAAAGAGTTTCACAAAAAAGCGGATGTGTGGGAATATTATTTCAGAGGATTGGATAAGTCTGAATTTACTACAGGTGAATACATTCATTTATTGACCCTGATGAAAGTGGATTGGCTTGTTGTAGAACAAGGTAAGAATATCAGTAATATTTTAGAAAAATGTATTAAACAAAAGGAAACGAAAGATAATTTCAAAAAATATAAGGAACAGTTGCATGAAATTTCCCTTTACATATGGAATAGAAGAAAACAAGATGAGGGATTCGAAACACTGGAATTGATGACCAGATGCATAAACTGTACCACAGGGCTGATAACTTCCTGTTGGATTAAGATGTTGTCTTATGAAAAAAGAAAGACAATTCCTAAGATATATAAAGAATATTTTGGTGAATGTCTTGGTGAAAATAACCCCGAACGATATCAGAGTATTTGTATACTGGCGGGACAAATAGCCTATTTGTTCCCTAGAAATAAAACATGGTGCAGAGCCAATCTTTTGCCATTTTTCACAAGTAAGAATCATGAGGAATTTGCAGCAGCCTGGGAAGGCGTGGTATGGTATTCACGTCGGCTGTAT
Source organism: uncultured Lachnospiraceae bacterium (assembly GCA_964605105.1). GTDB lineage: Bacteria > Bacillota > Clostridia > Lachnospirales > Lachnospiraceae > SFDP01. Next base: position 2,370 of record CAZSBV010000204.1, read on the forward strand.
AAAGAATTGGCAGATGAAATGCTGGAAATCTATCTGGCGGCTGTTGACAGAATAGCAGAGTTAGAAGGAGAAGCACGAAAAGGATTTATCGATCTGTATACTGCATTGCTCATATATGCGGTTGATGATCCGATTAAAGAATTCATCCCCAGATTACTAAATGCAGCAGAAGAAAAAGATAAGATACATTTTGCGGAGATGATAGAGCAGACATTAGAAGATATGAATGAAATCCAAACACAAAACTTATGGGATTCTTGGTTAAAGAGGTATTGGGTCAATCGAATCAACAACATTCCGAAAGCTTTAAGTGAAGCAGAAGGAGCAAAAATGCTGTTCTGGCTGTTAAAATTAGATTCTCTTTATCCGGAAGCGGTAGAATTATTTATATCAGGGACACAGATTATAAAAGCGGATAGTTTTTTCTGGTATAACTTAAAAGAAGAAAAATGGGCGGAGAAATATCCGGAAGAAACGGTGAAATTAATTGTGTATTTGTTGAATAAGAATGCGGTGGAATATCACGATATACGTAATATCAAGAAGATTCTTGATGATATGGGGAATCTGAGTGAAGAGAGCAGAAGGAAAGTGAGGGAGGTGTTTCTGGCGAAGGGGTATGAGGTGTAAATTCTTATATTCAAAAGAATAGTAAATAAAGTCGAGGTTTGTTATAATTAGGGAAATTAGCTAGATTAAGCCGAAACAATGGAGAAAAGAGCAATGAATTATACCGTATTCGATGTAGAAACTGCCAATAGTCAGAGAGATTCCATATGTTCAATTGGGATTATAAGATTCGAAGATAATAAAAAAGTTTATGAAAAAGAAATTTTGATTAATCCTGAGACTGAATTTAATTTTTTCAATATAAGAATCCATGGAATAAGACCAGCTGATGTAGCACATGCACCAACGTTTCCGGAAGTCTGGAAGGAAATAAAAGATTATTTTGAAAATACTATTTTGGTGGCGCATAATGCAAAATCTATGGATTTGTGTGCATTGTACCGGACTTTGGAAAGATATCAGTTGCCATTGGTAAATAATCAATATATTTGCACTATGGAACTTGCCAAAAAGATTTTTAAGAATGATGACTCTGTGCAATCTTATCGTTTGGACGCATTATCTCAAAAATTCAAGGTAAAATTATTGCATCATCATAATGCGCTGGATGATACCAGAGCTTGCTTTGAAATCTTGAAGAAGTTTGAAGAATTATATCCAGAACAGGTAAAGCCACAGCCATACATATATGGAAAAGCCAAAAAGAGTGGTTGTTGTGGAAGTACAATGGAAGAAGTTACGAACCATGTAAAGAACGGAAAATTAGTTCGAGATAAAATTCCTCAGATTATTATGGCTGATGGAAAAAAGCCAATTACCAGAATTCTGGATGATGAAGAGTATCTTAAAGAATTGGACAAGAAGCTGAA
>CAZSBV010000205.1:0-3803 GCA_964605105.1 uncultured Lachnospiraceae bacterium
CATGCTAAGTACCTGTTCTGCATTTGAAGTAATCTCTTCCGTTGCCGCAGATAACTGGGAAATATTGTCTACTATCACATTGTTAGAATCCGACAGTTCCCCTATTTCTCTGTCCATTTCATTGATGTCAGCTATCAATATGGTCATATCCTCGTTCAACTTACTAAATGCAACTGCAGCTGCTCCAATCTTCTCATTCTGACTCTCTGTCGCAGTAACAGATTTTCCAACAGAAGTTACAACTTCATCTGCATTTTGATTTAACTCACTTATAATCTTTGTAATTGCTTCCGTTGATTGACGGGTCTGATCAGCAAGCTGACGAATCTGATTCGCAACTACTGCAAATCCACGACCTGCCTCACCTGCACGCGCACTCTCGATGGATGCGTTCAGCGCAAGTAAATTGGTCTGATTAGAAATGCCAAGAATCATTCCGGCAATCTCATCTACTTCCTTTGTTTTTTGCTGCAGTCGAATCATAGCTTCGTTTACATCTGCATTTGTATCTGCAATCTGCTTAGACTGTATCTGTAATTCTTCCATTACACGAATATTTTCCTGAATACTTTCGCTGGATTCCACCGCAATGCCAACCATCTTTTGTGATCGTTCACTGGTATTACTGATAGCATTCTGAATCGTCTGTGTCATTTCATTCTGTTCTTCAATGTTCTTTGCATTGACTTGTGTGGAATCTACAATTTCCTGCATACTGGATGTCACAACCTGCGTTTCTTCGTATAACTCTCCAACCAGATTAGTACTTTTTAAAACTTCCCCATGTACAACTTCAGAACTTTCTACGATACCAACAAACAGACGTTTCACCTTTTCTGTCTGTTCCTCCACAGACCCCAGTGCATCATCGTTAAACTTCTTCATGATGTCAGAAAGTCTCCAGTCCACATACAGACCCAAGAACACACACACTATACAACAAAGTAAATCTACATCAAACGAAACTAAACCTCTTGAAAGTCTGAATACGTTTACTAATATGACTGCTACTCCATAAATAATACACATCAGACCGAGTCTCTTTGGTATAAAGTACGGAATTTGCAGCATAAGTATAATGACCACCGCATAAAATATAAATTGCGCATCTGTATTCATACCAATCAAAAACAATTCAATGCCACCCAGAATAACCGAAACAACTCCAAACTTTCTGCTCGACTTGTTCTTGAAATACAAAATAAAATTCACAACCCAAAACACAGCGACGATTGCTAAATTCGCATATGCAAACATTTTATTTATGTCCCCAAACGAAGATCGCATGAACAAATACGCTGCGAACATCAGATATAATGCATTCATTCCTATAAAATAAAATCTATTCAGCGAATAATAACGTTCATTCTCATCATTGTACCGAAATTTTTTTGCTTTAGTTTCTTTCTCTGCCATATTTTTCTCCAATACCAAATAGTTTTGTATATTTTATCGATTCATTATATCATGAATCTCTATTGGTCTGCAATTTCATTCTCATATAAAAGCTGATTTTAAACAAATAAATTAAACATTTCTTTATCGTTTCTTCCAACGACCCGAAATGAAATAGCACATGCCAATAATAATTGGTATAAAGCCTGCCAGCGCATCACCATACCAGAATCCCTGGCATCCCATTCCCATGCCAAAGCCTAACAACGCTGCAATCCCAATACGGCTGATGATACCATCCAAAACTGCTACTGCATAATTCAGTTTGGTATTTCCCGATCCATTAATTAAAGAAAATGCAATGCTTCGGGTAGCTGACCCGTAAAAATTAAGAATAATCGGAATCAACAAAATATTTGCAACACTCAAAACTTCTGTATCTGAAGTAAAAAGTTGATAAAAAGCCCCCTGGGAAATTCCAATTCCTACAGCAAATACCGTTGAAATGAGCAACGTACAAAATCCAACAGTCTTCAAAATTTTAGGTACTCGTCCATACTGTTTTGCACCTAAATTCTGCCCTACCATCGTACTGCCTGCAGCCGTGAAAGAATTGGATACGATACCAATCATCACATTGACTTTATTATAAACACCTGCCAGCGCAGAATATACTACACCAAACATATTGATCCAGGACATCAGCACGATTTTTGACAAGCTGATGGCTGCCGATTGAATCGCCATAGGTACTCCCAATGCCACCAGTGGTTTTAAAGCAGAACTGTCAATTTTAAAACTCTGCAATTTAAAATCAAATCCGAAACTTTCTTTTTTCCGATAAAGATATACCATTGATGCGATGAAGCTTACCGCCTGACTAACCACCGTTGCCAGCGCGGCTCCAAATACTTCCATACGAAATCCGGCAACAAGTACAACATCCAGCACCATATTAATCACAGCTGCAATTGCAATGAAAATAAATGGTCTACGGCTGTCTCCCATACCACGTAAAATAGCACTGACAATATTATAGCCATAAATAAATACAAGACCCACGATACAGGTCACCGTATAATCCAAGGTAAATGCATAAGATTCCGTCGGCGTGTTCAGCCAATTCAATATATGATTTCGCATAAAGAAACATATAACTGAAATCATCAGTGAAATGCTTAACAAAAATGTAAACATAGTACCAATCGTTTTCTTCACACTATCCATATTCTTGCAACCTACATCGCGAGCAATCAGTACCTGTCCAGCCGAAGAAAAGCCCATGGCTACAAAAGTCAGCAAATGAAGAACGTCTCCTCCGATGGATACGGCTGACATACCAGCTCCACCAATGTATTGGCCTACTACAATCATGTCTACAATATTATAAACTGCCTGCAAAGCATTAGATATAAAAAGTGGGAATGCAAAATTCAGCAACAGCTTCGTTACATTCCCTGTCGTCATGTCTGTTACCATAGATTGAGATTTTTGTTCCATAAATTACCTCCTACTCAAACCTTATGATACACAAAATGACTTTTTTTTGTCAAATTTTTAATTTTACTTCTATATCATCCTTCTATCTGATTCCAAACACTTTGCGTGCTGTTTTATCCATCAGATTTTCATAATCTGTTGAACTTATCATTTCCTTCAGGGGCCCGAAATACTGTCTATAAACACTAGGTTCTCCCCACGGATTACATGCATAAGTATCCAATCCATCAATTGGATTATCACTGCCAAACATAACACGCTCACTTCCATATCTACGAACCACTTCTAAGGTAGTCTCTACGGGAACCCAAGTAGTATCAGCGAACAAATTTGCCGTCTTTCCCATTAAGTCTACAGCCAATTTATTATCTGTTCCTAATCCCATATGTGCCATAATAAATGTAAGCTCCGGATAACGGCATGCCATCTCATATACCCGCATAGGATTTGCCACTTGATCATTTGCAGTATGTACCATCACAGGTAATTCAAATTTTTGCGCCAGTTCCAAATACGGATACATTTTCTCATCTGTAAAAGATAAATTCGACAAGGTTGGATGTACTTTCAATGCAACAATAACATCCCTATTATCGGCTATCATCTTGACAATCTCATCCGTCAAAACTTCGTGATGCGGCTTGCACCAAAATGCTCCATAAATTCTTCCCGGATTGTTGCGGCAAAACTTAATTACACGTGCTAATGTCTCTCTCTGGCTAATTTGCATTTCTTCGGGAACTTTTGTCACCTCATCTGCATACTCTACAGAATCTCCATTGGAAACAATGCTGATATCAATATTATATTTTTCCATAGATTGAAGCACCAATTCTTCATTCATCACAAATCCCGCTGCTTCCCCACCAATATGTACATGTGTGTCGATCATTTAATTTTTCCTCCTG
>CAZSBV010000206.1:0-3753 GCA_964605105.1 uncultured Lachnospiraceae bacterium
AGATAGCGGATTGTATCCGGAGTATCTGTGGAAGTAACATAATATGATTTAAAAAGAGATAGAGTTTCGTCATGGTGACGGAACTCTATCTCTTTTATTCTTTTGTTTGATTATAGAACAGTATATTTTAATACATTATAAAATGCCATCGCTACAATTAAAAGAGATAGTATTTTTAAAAGTTTTTCTACGCCTTTGTTGTCAATTCTTTTAGAAATTGCAGCACCGACCAGTGCACCGCTGATTCCTCCAACTACCATACAAATTAAGTCTATCCATGCAAAGTCGGGAACAGAGTTGGTGACTAAAGATGAAAATATACTGGATAGTTGTGAAAAAATAATTATATATAACGAATTTTTAGCAGCTTCCTTGGCTTCCATAGAAAAGAAGAAAAATAAAACAGCTACATTGTTTGTACCACCACCAATGCCTAAAAAAGAGGATATAACACCTAAAGATACACCAATAATAATTGATAGAGGTATGCTGTCAATTTTATGGGAAGGAAGCTTTTCTTTGTTACATATGTATATGTATACAAGAAAAGTTATTAGGGTTAAAAATATCGACTGAACAGCGCCGAGAATTTTTTCGTTTTCAAAGCCATTCCGAACCAAGTCGAATAACCATTTTCCAACGAGTCCACCGAAAATAGCACCGATAGCTAGTGCTGTGCTGGTTTTTAGTTTCAATTTTACGCCATCGTTTCTATTGCGTATCAGAGAGGATATGGACATTCCAAGAACGGTGCAGCCGGAGCAAAAACTTACCGTGGATACTGGAAGGATTCCAATCATGTCTAATACAGGTTTAATGATAATGCCACCACCTGCACCGACAACAGCTCCTACACTGGATGCTATGATACATACCAAAAATAAAATTATGGGAACCAATTTTAAACCTCCTTTTATATTGCATTATAATAATAACATTTTACTTTTTTATCATGTGAAAACATAACTATTTCATATGCGGAATATCAGAAGAAGAAATTTCTATTCCTATACAATCTCGATTTTTAGATCCATGAAAATCACTGCCGCCAGTATAAAACAGATCGTTGCTAATTGCCAGATTTTTTAAAGTATTTCTTTGGCTGGGTGAAAAGTCTAAATAATTAGCTTCAATTCCATCAATCCCTAATGAAATAAGTTCTTTTAAAATAGTCTCCGTTTCTAAAAGGGAAATGTTTACTTTTTTAAAGTGACTATATATATGAAAAGGGTGTGCCCATACAGCTTTTCCGCCTGCGTTATGTATTATTTCAATAGCTTCCTGTACACCAATATTGCTTTGGGAAAGTAACGGAGCATAATTGCGAATTATTGGGATTACTTTTTCGCAATGAGCCGGAAAATGCTCTTCGATATAAGTCTGAATATCGCAAAGCTGCAACACGACGCCACAACTAATAGGAATATTTTGGAGCAAAATATCGTTATGAACAACGGAACTTATTTCCTTGAGTAAATTAAGAAAAGTATTGTCAACCCTTTTTCTTCTTACATCAAGAGCGGATATTAAATTGGAGTTTTTAGGATCGAATTCATATCCTAGAAGATGAATGGAAAAAGGGTAGGAAATACCATTCAAAGCATATTCAGCACATGTGATTTCGACACCCGGTAAATAGGTGGAAAAATCAGGTCGTAACTGAGTAAGAGCAAAAACACTTTCTATATTATCGTGGTCAGTAATGGAAAAATATCGAATATCATTTTTTTGAATTATCGACAGTATATCCGGAATGGAGTAGATACCATCGGAATAATTAGTATGTATATGATAATCAATTTTCATAGTTAATAACTCCTGAATAGTATGATATTTTATTTGTTATCAATCAAATATGGAGGGTATTCTTTTCCGGGAATTAATTTTATACCATCGGAAAAGCCTTCAGGACGATTTTTAAGTTCTGCAATTAAAAGAGAACGTAGATAATGAATTCGTTCCTGATACTGAGCATCATAGATACCATCATGTAGTTCATTAGGATCTTTTTCCAAATTAAAATATTGTTCTTTTCCGCTTTCACTGAACCAACAAAACTTATCCATGGCTGTAACAATAAAATGATTCGATAAAGGACCATAAGAATGCTCGCCATGCAAATACTCACGCCATTTTAAGGTGGAATAATTTGTAAGATCGCATCCGGCAGCTCTAACCAAAGGAAGCATGCTGGAACCATCAACAGAGACTGGAATAGGAGCACCTGCCATCTCCAAAAGAGTGGGCATTACGTCTCTCAATTCTACTATCTCGTGGCACACCGAATTTGGCTTCAGACCTGTGAGGGATGGATTTCCTGAAATAATCATGGGTATTCGGGTACTTCCCTCGTATGGCATAGATTTCCTAAAATAATGATGATCACATAATTCTTCACCGTGGTCAGCGGTGAAAATTATAATAGTATCATTTTGTAATTCATGTTCTGTTATGGCCATAATTAATCTTCCAATCTGATGGTCCAAATGAGTAATACATGCATAGTATCCCATTTGAGCTTGTCGGATTAATTCCGGGTCAATAGGACCGGTAAGAGAATCGAAGTATCTTCCGCGTTCTTTTAATAGGGTAGTGTCTTCCCAATCGCCGATAGCTGGTGGTGTCAATTCTTTATGATTATATAGATCGAAATACCAGGCAGGAGCATCAAAAGGCGGGTGAGGACGTAAATATGAGGCCATTAGAAAGAATGGTTTATCCGGATCGCGGCGTCGTAGAAAATCAATACTTCGATCAGTCACCCAATTTGTAGGGTGGTATTTCTCTTCATACTGAAAAGGGCGGGCGACCCAACTGTTGCAATCAAGTCCGGTGTCGTTGATGTCAGCGCTGATTCCTTTTTGTTCCTTTAACCAGTAAAAATAATCATCAGCAATTAGTTGTGTGTTTTGATAAGAGACAGATTTATAACGGGCACTGTGAAGGTATCCGTCATGAAGCTCCACATTATGAAAGCCTAAATAATTTCTAAGGGGATCCACGTGCATTTTTCCAACGCATTGGGTGTAATATCCGGCTTTACTTAATTCGCCGGCAAGAGTGTGCTCGTACTTCCAAGGAATACCGTCTTGATAACCAACTCTCTTATGGTTTTCTTGGCTCATACCGGTATGTAGTGCCGCTCTGGCGGCGATGCAACTGGGACAAGCGCTATACGCATTGTCAAATACAACTCCTTTAGAAGCGAGAGTATCTAGATAAGGAGTTTTAACATCTGGATGTCCGGCAATTCCAAGACAGTCACCACGAAGCTGATCTGTCATAATCATGAGTATATTGGGTTGTTTCATAATCTGCTCCTTTGTACCATTTTTGTTTTATCTTACTACAGCGAAAAAAGAAGAGCAAGTATTTAAAAAAAGGACATTATCATATAGAATATAAAAAGTATTCTGGTCAGTTAGGAAATGAGTAGGAGGGATTATTTTTGATTTATATTATGATGAAACCGGCTTCTGGCAAGTGTAATATGCAATGTGGTTATTGCTTTTATAAAGATGAAATTTCAAAAAGAGAAGTATGTGATTACGGAATTATGAAGGAAGAAACACTGGAGCAAATTATAAAAAAAGCAATTGAGAAAGCAAGGAAAGAATGTGTTTTTGCTTATCAAGGCGGGGAGCCGACTTTAGCAGGAATAGCGTTCTTTGAAAAAAGTATGGAATATCAAAAAAAATATAATGTGAGAGGGATTAGAATACAAAATGTAATTCAAACGAATGGATATCAAAT
>CAZSBV010000207.1:0-3735 GCA_964605105.1 uncultured Lachnospiraceae bacterium
GTCTAATTCCCATAATAAATCGTTAGGGAATTCCAAATCTGCTTTATCAATTTCATCAATTAACAAAATCACCTGTTCCTCAGAATCAAAAGCTTCTCCTAATTTACCAAGTTTAATATACTGACTGATGTCATGAACATCATTTTCACCAAACTGTCCATCATATAATCTCTGGATGGTATCATACATGTAAAGACCATCCTGAGCTTTTGTGGTAGATTTGATATTCCAGATGATTAATTTTTTGCCTAAGGATTTAGCCACTGCTTCTGCAAGCATGGTCTTACCTGTTCCCGGTTCTCCCTTAATTAACAATGGCTTCTGTAACGCAATTGCAACATTTACTGCCGCAAGTAACTGTTCGCTTGCTACATATTCCTGTGTTCCCTGAAAGTTCTGTGTATTCACTTTACATTCCTCCTTGGAAGTTTCTTTTCTATCATTTTTTCAAGTTTACATTTTACATCTAATTTGGAGTAAAATAATACTTTTTATTGTATTTCAATAACTACATTTGATGGATTCTTCTTGAAAAACACTTAAGCATATGTTACGATAATCGGAAAATAAAAGCAAGAAGATTTCCCAAAAGAAGAAGTATTTGATACTACTTTCAAATGGAAATATTTTATACAACAGAAAGAAGGCAAAACAATGAATACATCTAAATTACATTTATCTTTGGAGGTGTTTCCCCCAAAAAAGGAAGAAGATTTTCCAAACGCTCATGCGGTATTGGATTCTTTAAGTAAACTTAATCCTAAATTTATCAGTGTTACATATGGTGCCGGTGGCAGCAATTCTAAAAAAACCGTAGAAATCGCATCCTACATTCAAAATACATTACAGATTCCGTCCGTAGCCCATTTAACTTGTGTGGGTAATACCAAACAGGATATTTTAAATGTTGTGGACGAATTAAAAAAGGTAAACGTTTCCCGCGTACTGGCACTTCGTGGCGACAGACCAGCTTACATGACCGACGAACAGTTCAACGCAAGAGAATTTACCTATGCTACTGACTTAGTAACCTTTTTAAAGAAAAAAACAGATTTCACTTTATTTGGAGGCTGCTACCCTGAAAAACACTTTGAAGCACCATCCATGGAAGAAGATTTACAGCACTTAAAAGAAAAAACAGATGCCGGATGTGGTATTTTAATCTCTCAGTTATTCTTTGATAACGATTTCTTCTATCGTTTCTTGGAAAAAGCTGAAAAAGCCGGAGTCAAAGCAGATTTCCATGCAGGAATCATGCCTATCACTACTGCCAAACAGTTAGGAACTACCGTTTCTTTATCCGGTTCCAGTGTTCCAAAGAAACTGGCTGATGTTATTGCTACCTATGGGGATAATCCGGAGGACATGAGAAAGGCAGGGATTGATTTTGCAATTTCCCAGATTTTAGATTTGAGAGCTCATGGCGTAAATAATATTCATTTATATTCTATGAACAAGCCTAAGACTACTGCTGAAATTGTAAACGGAATTCGATAATCAAACAAATGTAACCAATCATTAAAGGGGCTGTACAACAGCCCCTTAAGTTTACTCTTCCCACGGTAATACCGCATATTCTATTTTCTTATCGCGAACCATCAGTTCTCTTACCGCTTCATCTGCAGGTTTATTTTCAAATAACACTTTATTTACCTGTTCAATAATAGGTATCGACACATCATATTTTTCAGCCAGTTTGATAGCCGCCTTTGCAGAATAAACTCCTTCTACTACCATTTTAACTTCATCCATGGCTTCCTGCATGGTCTTGCCCTGTCCAATTAACATACCTGCTTTTCTATTACGGGAATGGAGACTGGCACAGGTTACAATTAAATCACCAATGCCGGAAAGTCCATTAAAAGTCTGTGCTTTTCCTCCCATGGCAATACCAAGACGAGAAATCTCTGCGATTCCTCTGGTAATGAGCGCTGCTTTGGTATTATCTCCATATCCTAATCCGTCTGCAATTCCTGCTGCAAGAGCTACTACATTCTTAAGTGCTGCACCCAACTCAATGCCACAGATATCCGGGCTGATATACACACGGAATACTTCGTTCATAAAAATATCCTGCACATATTCCGCAGTTTCTTTTTCTTTTGCACCAACTACAATGGTTGTGGGAATTTCCCTTCCTACTTCTTCTGCATGGGATGGACCGGAAAGGACAGTTACCTTTGCCTGTGGAACCTCGTCAGAAATTACTTCAGACATGGTCATTAAAGAAGCCTCTTCAATTCCTTTTGCTACATTTACAATAATCTGTCCTTCCACAATTAACTCTTTCAAATTGTGGGAAGTGCTTCTGATAAAAGGAGAAGGTACTGCTAAAACTACAACATCCTTTCCCACAACTGTTTGTTTCAAATCTGTAGTAAATTCCATATCTTCCGGTAATTTTACACCCGGAAGTTTATCTATATGCTCTCTTTTTTCCAAAAGCATTTTTACTTCATCTTCAATAATACTCCAGACACAAACCTGATGTCCGTTCTTATGTAATAATTTTGCAAGGGCAATTCCCCAGCTTCCGGCGCCTACTACACCAATCTTTGCCATCGTTTCCTCCATTCTGATTTATCCAAAATCAATTTTTACTTATCGAATAGCTTCACTCTTAATGTTAGTCTTCCCCAAATTAATTCACTTTATTTTTCTTAAATAAATAAGTTTTTCTCTCTGTACCTGTTAACAGACGTTTAATGTTTTCCCTATGTTTCCAATAAGCCATTGCCATCAATAAAAAAGCAATCACATACATTTCATTCAGGGTAGCCTGATTTAAATCTCCAAAATTTCCTGTCTGTCCCATAATTACCATCTGAATTACAAATCCGGCATAAATCAAAAGAGATCCTAAAGATACATAATGCGTTGTCAAAAATGCGCCTAAAAACATCACAACTCCTACTGGTATGAACCATGGATGAAACGATAATATCAGACCAAAAGTTGATGCAATTCCTTTTCCACCTTTAAACTGCATGTAAAAGGGAAAATTATGTCCCAGAATAGCTCCTGCTGCAGTGTACAGAACCAGTAAATATTCCATGTTAGGATCCGCCGCCATTGGAATAATCAAAATTCTCGCAACTACAATGGCAAGCACTGTCTTTAACACATCTCCTACCAATACGATCATACCTGCTTTAGTTCCTAATACACGCAACGTATTGGTGGTTCCTGCATTTCCGCTTCCTTTGGTACGAATATCAATTCCATGCAATTTTCCATAGAAATATGCTGTCTGAAAAGCTCCAAACAAATACCCCAAAGCCAAACATAATAAACGAATCATTCTCGATTGTTGTCCTTTCTTTCACGAATAATAAATTTCAATGGAGTTCCTTTAAATCCGAATGCATTACGAATCTGGTTTTCAATATATCTAGTATAGGAAAAATGCATCAGTTCTTTATCATTTACAAAAATTACGAAAGTAGGTGGTTTTACGCTCGCCTGTGTAATATAGTACAAACGTAATCTCTTACCTTTATCTGAAGGTGGCTGCTGCATCGCAACTGCTTCTGTCATAATTTCATTTAAAACACCAGTACCCACACGAAGTGCGCAGTTTTCAATGACTGCATCAATGGTATCGAACAGCTTTGGTAAACGCTGCCCTGTCATAGCAGAAATGAACACCAATTCTGCATAGTTCATTATGTAATGTGTATCCTGTATTTTTCTGTTAATTTTGTAATTAGTCTTATAATCCTTTTCGATGCTGTC
>CAZSBV010000208.1:0-3711 GCA_964605105.1 uncultured Lachnospiraceae bacterium
TGGCAAAAATGGTTATTAGCTTCTTATGTGTTGGTAGTTTTTATAGCCGGATTCTGTCAGGGAAGTGAAAGTGTTTTTGTATGGAATATTGCTTTATTTATAGCCTTGTTTTGGATTGCGGTTAAAAATACGGTAAGAATAAAAAGATGGCTGTTAATGGTTGGTATGTGGGGAATGTCAGGGCAGTTGGTAAGAGCTTTGAAGACCATATTTCCTGACAAATACAACTATGATACTTCTGTGTTTATTGATACCGGTGTGACATTGATAATTGCGTTGATTGCTATTTGTTTATATGTTGTAATGCATGTTCATTGGAAAGAAGAAAAAGAGTTACCGGTGAACTTTCAGAATGGGATTCGTCGTATTATGTTGGCAGCTTTGGTTATCGGTATTTTAATATGGCTTGTCTTAGCGGTTTATAATACCAATGCCGGAAGTCCATATTTAATAGAAAATTCCTTGTTCCTTCTGGACGAAAAGTGGGGAAATGGGAGAGGTATCATTTTTAAAGTATCCATTGAGTTGTTTGATAGAATGTCTCCCCTACAAAAACTTTTGGGTGTAGGAGCAGATGGATTTGGTGCATTTGCGTATTCCATGCCTGAGATAAAGGCTTATCTTCAAAGTTATTTTGGTGATAGTATTCTTACCAATGCTCATTGCGAGATAATTACCAATTTAATCAACTTGGGTATATTAGGGACAGCTGCGTTTGTCGGGGTGTTTGCATCTTTTGTTGTAAGATGTATGAAAAAAGGAGAAAAGCAGCCCTATTTATATATTCCGGCAGTATGTGTAATCTGCTATTTTGCCAATAACTTAATTAGTTTTGCCCAGGTTTTGAATATTCCGTTTTTGTTCCTGATTTTGGGAATTGGGGAATATTATCTGAGGAAGGTTGAGAATGAATTGAAATAGTAAGACATGATGATGATAAACGAGAATAAGAAAGTTTATTAAGATTTGAAGTGTTAGCGAAAAGGTGAAAAAATGAAATTAGAAATAATATATGAAGACAATGATATCTTAGTTTGTTTTAAACCTGCGGGCGTTGCAACCCAGACTGCAAAAGTTTCCAGTCAGGATATGGTAAGTCTGATTAAAAATTATCTGGCAAAGCAGGGGGGAAATAAGTCTCCTTACGTTGGAGTAATTCACAGACTGGATCAGCCTGTAAGTGGATTATTAGTATTTGCCAAAAATCAGAAGGCGGCAGCAGTTTTAAGCAAGCAGATTCAGGATGGAAATGCCAATAAGGATTATATTGCCTTCTGCGAAGGAACTTTAGAGGAAAAACAAGGAACAATAGTTCATTATATAATGAAAGATCCTGTGACGAAATTGGCGAAGGTGATTGACGAAGAACAGTATGTTCAAATGAATGAATCAGATAAAGGATGTTCTCCAAAAAAGGGAGAAGTAGTAAAAGAGAAAGTGATATCTACCTATAAAAAAGCAATTTTAAGCTACGAAGTGGAAAAAGAATTTGAGGATTCTTCTATTATAAAGGTACATTTGCAGACAGGACGTTTTCATCAGATTCGTGCACAGTTCTCTTTCATAGGACATGCACTCCTTGGGGATGCAAAATATGGTTCGTCGGAAAGCAGAGAGCTCTCTATGAAAAGACGAATTAATAAAATTGCGCTATGTGCTTATCGTTTGGTATTAAAACATCCGACTACAGGCAAAAAGATGGAATTTATATTGGACGAGATGTATTTGCCAAGTTGGTATAGGGTTTAATGGAATAAAACATGAAATATATACAAGAAAAGAATAAAAAGATAAAAACGGAATTCATAAAAAATTATATAGTGGTCATAAAGCAATACGTTGTTTTGGCCTATCTTTTTTGTATGCTTGGTATTTTTCCGCTTTATTATAGAGAACAGTATTACAAGATAGGAGATGCAAAGTTTGATTTCTTTTGGAAGGTATCACTTTGTTTTATAGGTATTACAATAATTTTTGTTTTGCTTAATTTTATGGTACAAAGAATTTTATATAAATTTGATTGTTCTTTAAAAAAAGATGTTTCTTTTGGAAAAGATGTATCCATTAAAAGTATAGAAGAAGATAAAAATAATTCTCATAATTTCCTATGGAAATTTCTGGACAATTTATCGACACTAGATTATATAGTTTTCATTTATGCAATCTGTGTTTTATTATCTTATGCCTTCTCTGATTTTAAAGATTATGCTTTAAAAGGGGCAGCAGGATGGGAAATGGGACTGTGTTCTCAGATGATTTTTGTTGCAATTTATTTTATTCTTTCAAGACAGAATGTATTTTATCCCAAAAAGAAAGCATTTTCCATGCTAATCCTTTGGATACATCTGGTATCATCGTCCCTTGTCTTCGTTCTTGGAATCTTACATCGTTTTGAAATTGACCCTTTGGGAATGTATGTAGGATTAGAGTTATATCATAAGGTGGAGTTTTTATCTACCATTGGTCAGGCGACCTGGTTTTCCAGTTATGTTTGTACTACATTTGCAGTAGGCGTGACGCTATTTTATATGAGCGAAAAGCGCTGGATTCGAACTATGACCGGAATTTACAGTATTATCAGCTTTGGGATTCTGGTGACTCAGAATAGTGACAGTGCATTTATAGCCATTGCCGGAATTATGCTTTTATTAGGGTATTTTTCCTTATCAGATATGAAAAAGTGGTGCAGGTTCTGGGAAATTATGTGTTTGATGTGGGGAACTTTTGGAGGAATCGGGATTTTACAAAAAGTGTTTGCGGACAGGGCTATTCCATTGGACAGTTTATCCATTTTCTTTTCCCAGAGTGTGATAACAAGGATTATGCTTATCATTAGTTTGGCAGTAATGCTGTTTTATAGAAATTGTTATAACAGTGGGAGGAAACTGTTATTTGGTTCAAGAAAAGGAAGGATATACGAGGACTGTTATAATGAGAGAAATAACCGCATTATGGAAGTTACAAAAGTTATCTATAAAGGATTTTTGGTGATTTTGGCAGTAGGAATTGTCGCAACAATCATTTTTATTTATCTGAATACCAAAGGATATTTGCTTGATTGGTTCGGATATCAGAGTATGAATCAATATTTATTGTTTGACAATCATTGGGGCAATAACCGAGGCTCAACCTGGATGGTTTGCTGGCAGGCATTTGTAAGTCTGCCCTGGTTCCGGAAATTATTTGGAGTGGGGCCTGACAGTTTGTCGGCATATTTGTACAGTGTGCCGGATATCAGCGATTTTTTACATAACTTATGGGGAAGTACTCGTGTTACCAATGCCCATAATGAATATTTGAACAGTCTGCTTTGTTATGGAATGGTGGGAGTGATTTCATGGTTGGCAGTACTAATTGGCGGAATTACTTATTTTTATCGTAAGGCAAAGGAAAAATCTTTTATGATTGCATTTGCACTTTGCATTATGGGCTATGCCTGTCACAATATATTTTGTTATCAGCAGGTCTGCTGTACTCCTTTCCTTTTTATAGTGTTAGGAATCGGAGAAAGCTTGACAAAGTCTGAAAATTTCAATACTATCAAATAAGCACAAAAGATGAGGGGAAGTAATGTGATAAAGCGTTTTTGAAAAAACTTCATCTATGAATATATAAATATAGGAAAGAAGGAAACTAAAATGGCAGACAACAAGAAGAAAGTTGAAGCGATTACATCCATGGATGTGGATTTTGCCCAGTGGTATACTGACG
>CAZSBV010000209.1:0-3709 GCA_964605105.1 uncultured Lachnospiraceae bacterium
CTAAATGGAATTTTCCTTTTTCATCCATGTATTTCTCATCTGCACGAACATTCACTACCTCTGCAATAAACATATGGTGTGTTCCCAATTCTTTAATCTCTGTCACCTTGCATTCGATATTTATGGGGCTCTCTTCAACAGCCGGCACCGATATTTTTTCTGACGGGATCGGTGTCAGATTCATTTTTTCCCATTTATTGACATCTCTGCCACTTACAACACCACAATAATCGGTAGCTTTTAATAATTCTTCTGTTGTCAGATTAATTACAAATTCTCCTGTTTCCTTTAACATATGATAGGAATATCTTTCCGGTCTGACAGAAATGGATACCATGGCAGGATCACTACAAATAGTTCCTACCCAGCCTATCGTTATAAGATTTGGCTGTCCATCATTTCCCTGACAACTGACTAATACCGCTGGTAAAGGATATAACATATTTCCCGGTTTCCAATTTTGTTTTGCCATTCTTTCTTCTCACTTTCTGCTTCCTATTACGGCTACTCTGATACTAGAATACTAACATCCCCATAGCATCCAGAATCTGCATTACCAGACTTGCTGCTGCTGCCACAAATCCTAAAACTGCAAAAATCAGAACAGGCTTATTGGACTTCTTAACATTTTCTTCCTGCGCCTTCATAATAGCATCTGCTTTATTTCCAACTTCTTCTACTACAACGGCCTGTACATTACGATATACCTTAACATTTTCCTTATGAAGGAAATCATCTGCCTGTTTGAACCAATCTGAAATTTCTTTCTGATTCTTTTCCAGACTTTCTTTGAGCTTTGCCACAGTTTCCTGCATTTCTACTACTTTTGCTTCCATCTGTTCTATAGTTGCTGCCGCCGCATCTACCGATTTTTTAGCTTCTGCTTTCTGCATATCCGTTTCTAACTGAATCTTGGAAATCTTAGCCAGACTTTCTGTTGTAAGTTTATGATAACTTTCTTCACTTTCCCCGGTAAGTTTATGAAATGTCTCCGTACTTTCTTCCGTAAGCTTCCGGAAAACTTCTGTACTCTCAGCAGTAAGATTCTGGAAAATTTCTGTACTCTCAGCAGTAAGTTTATGGATACTTTCTGTGCTTTCTACCATAAGGTCATGAAGCTGCTGTGCAGTCTGCGTATTTGTCATCTGTATCTTGCGCATTTCCTGAAGGCACTTTTCATATTCTGCAACCTGTTCCTGAAGTTTTTTCAGTTCTCTTTCTTCTGCCGCTGAATTTGCTTTAATTACCTCTCCCGCAATAAATTTTTGTGCTAATTTATCAATAAAATTATCCATAAAAATCCTCCAATTTACATTATTGTTTTTATTTTAGCATATTTCTTATCTTTTTACAAACTTCTTTGTTTTTGTGCAAAATGTACATTTTTCTCACTTCTCTTTTTTATTTTTTGTTATTATTCACTCCATCTTCATATATCGTTCATATTTTGTTCATATTTATCTGATAGAATAAAGTTAACAAAAACAAGACACAATAGATGAATTTTTTCATAATAGCCCGGGTGCCCGTCGTGGTACCTGGGCACTCCTCATTTATGACAAAGGCAATAAAAAAGCGGCTTAAGGAATAAACTCCCTCGCCGCTTTTATTACCTTTTATCACATGGCTGAACTATTAATTTTTTTCCTGAATCTGTTCATTCAAATTCAACATTCTGGCATCCACATCTGAAATCATGTGTGCACATTCTACCAACTCGTCCTTAATATACTGTGGAACATTTCCTTCAAACTTATAATTGATCTTGTGTTCCAAGCTCGCCCAGAAATCCATAGCAACTGTACGAATCTGAATTTCCACTTTGGCATGTACGATTCTGTCTGACAAATAAATCGGAACTGTTACCAACATATGATAACTCTTATATCCACTTGGTTTTGGATTCTTGATATAATCCTTAATGGCTAAGACCTTAATATCATTCTGATTGCTTATCATCTCAGCTATTCTGTATATGTCAGAAGTAAAAGAACAAATAACACGGATTCCAGCAATATCATTTACATATTCCACCATATTTTCAATGGTAGACTCATATCCATTTTTCTTCAGTTTTTTAACAATACTTTCTGAACTTTTTATTCTGGATTTAATATGTTCAATAGGATTATATCTGTGTACATGCTGGAATTCATCATTCAAGATTTCCAACTTCGTCCCGATTTCTTTTAACGCTGAATTGTAGATCAAAATAACCTCAGTCCAACTTTCTACCGGAGAATTCGCTTTTGTTATACTTTCCATACCTACTCCATTCTTCCTGCAACTTATTTTCCCCTTCATTGCTGCTTATATATTTATATTACCATACTTTTCCCTACTTTTGTTGTCATTTGATGCATTTTTCACAAAACTTTAAGCTTTATAAATTTTATTTTTTCTGCTATACTACTATATCTATATAATATAGTAAGAAAGGGGATCCCACTTATGAGAATCTGGTTTAAATTATGGAAAGACAATCATTTGTTACAGGATGCCACTATTGAGGACTATTCTGCCGAGACCCGTACCCACAAAATCTTTAATGCCCTGGATGAATGCTGTTATCAGTTCAATCTCTCCAAACCAATCTGGTTAGATTCCACAGTAAAGGATTTTCAAAAACATGCCCGTGCCAGATTTACCGCGGATGCTTTCGTAGAAAGTATTGAATTTGATTATTTGGAAATCCATGTCATTGAGGAAGATTAAAAAGCCAGTGTACCACCGGCTTTTTGTTCTTCTTCTGTATTATATTATGGTAATTATGCTTCATATCCGTTAGGATTGTTGCTCTGCCATCTCCAAGCATCTTCACACATTTCTTTGATGCCGTTCTCAGCTTCCCAACCCAACTCTTCTTTTGCTTTTGTAGCGTCAGAATAGCAGGTAGCGATATCTCCCGGACGTCTGTCTTTAATTACATATGGAACCTTGATATTGTTTGCTGCTTCAAAGTTCTTAACAATATCAAGAACGCTGTAGCCTGTTCCTGTTCCAAGATTGTAAATATTCAGACCCGCTTTTTCTTCAATTTTCTTCAAAGCTTTTACATGGCCTTTTGCCAGATCTACTACATGGATGTAATCTCTTACACCGGTTCCATCCGGAGTATCATAATCATTTCCGAATACGCCAAGTTCTTTTAATTTACCTACAGCAACCTGTGTAACATATGGCATTAAGTTGTTTGGAATACCATTTGGGTTTTCTCCCATAGTTCCGCTCTTATGGGCACCGATTGGATTGAAGTAACGAAGAATTACCACATTCCATTCCGGATCTGCTTTCTGGATATCACTTAAAATCTGTTCCAGCATGGATTTTGTCCAACCATAAGGATTTGTACAGGTTCCTTTTGGACATTCTTCTGTAATAGGAATAAATGCCGGATCGCCATATACAGTTGCAGAAGAAGAAAAGATAATATTTTTACAATTATGTTTTCTCATCACATCTACTAAAGTCAATGTACCCGCAATGTTATTTTCATAATATTCCCAAGGTTTTGCTACAGATTCTCCTACCGCTTTTAATCCTGCAAAATGAATACAGGAATCAATACTTTCTTTTGTAAAAATTTCTTCCAACGCATCACGGTCTAAAATATCTGCTTTATAAAAAGGAACTTTCTTTCCTGTAATTGCTTCTACTCTTTCTAATGATTTTTCACTGGAATTACATAAATTATCCATTACTACTACAT
>CAZSBV010000210.1:0-3693 GCA_964605105.1 uncultured Lachnospiraceae bacterium
TCTGGATGTGTAGTTTGACAGGTGTATACCCAAATAAACACGGAATCTAGCAGAGTGACGGAGAGAATATCATATTAGATATAGAATGATTCAAAAATCAGGAATGAGAATAGATGAAAAAGACAGTAGAGTTTGAAGAAAATATAATTAAAACCGAATATTCTGAGGTAATGCAGAAATCTTACATAGATTATGCCATGAGTGTAATTGTAGCAAGAGCGCTGCCGGATGTAAGAGATGGTCTGAAACCGGTTCAGAGACGAACACTCTATGATATGCATGAGCTTGGAATTCGTTACGACAGACCTTATCGAAAAAGTGCACGTATTGTAGGGGATACGATGGGTAAATATCATCCGCATGGGGATGCTTCTATTTACGATGCATTGGTTGTTATGACTCAGGAGTTCAAAAAGGGACTTCCTTTGGTGGATGGGCATGGTAACTTTGGCAATATCGAAGGAGATGGCGCCGCAGCCATGCGTTATACAGAAGCCAGACTGGAAAAAGTTACGCAGGATGGATTGCTGGCAGACTTGGATAAAGATGTTGTTGATTTTGTGCCAAACTTTGATGAAACAGAAAAAGAACCAAGCGTATTACCGGCTAAATTCCCTAATTTATTAGTAAACGGTTCCGAAGGTATTGCAGTAGGTATGGCGACCAGTATTCCACCACACAATCTGGGAGAAGTGATTGAAGCTACGAAAGCTTATATGAAGGATGAGAATATTTCTACCAGAGCTTTGATGAAATATGTAAAAGGTCCGGATTTTCCAACGGGAGGGATTGTAACCAATAAAGATGATTTACTTTCCATTTATGAGACCGGAGTTGGAAAAATTAAGGTTCGTGGAAAAGTGGATATAGAAAAAGGAAAGAGCGGAAGAACCAATGTGGTTATCAGCGAGATTCCGTTCCCCATGATTGGAGCCAATATTTCCAAGTTTTTATCGGATGTGGCAAATTTGTCTGAAACGAAAAAGACCATGGACATTGTGGACATTTCCAACCAGTCTTCCAAAGAAGGGATTCGAATTGTTATTGAATTGAAAAAAGATGCGGATGTAGATAATTTTATCAACATGCTTTATAAAAAGACCCGTTTGGAGGATACTTTCGGGGTAAATATGCTTGCTATCTCCAAAGGTCGTCCTGAAACAATGGGATTAAAGCAGATCATCCGTGAAAATGTAAATTTCCAATTTGAAGTTGCTACCAGAAAGTATACCAATCTGTTAGCCAAAGAAAGGGAAAAGAGAGAAGTTCAGGAAGGTCTCATTAAGGCTTGTAACGTGATTGATTTAATTATCGAAATCTTACGTGGAAGTAAAGACCGTAATATGGCAAAAAAATGTCTGGTGGAAGGTGTCATAGATGGAATAAAGTTTAAGTCCAAAGAATCTAAGGTAATGGCTAGCCAGCTTATGTTCACAGAACGGCAGGCAAATGCCATTCTGGATATGAGACTTTATAAATTAATTGGTCTGGAAGTACAGGCGTTGATTAAAGATCATGAAGAGACTGTCGCTAATATTTATCGTTATGAAGATATTCTGGATAGAAGAGATTCTATGGCGCAGGTATTGATGAATGACCTGGATCAGTTGAAAAAGGAATTTGGCAGAAAGAGAAGAACTGTAATTGATAACTGTGAAGAAGCAGTTTATGAAGAAAAGAAACAGGAAGAAATGGAATTGATTTTCCTGATGGATCGTTTTGGCTATGTTAAGACGATTGATCAGGCGACTTTTGAGAGAAATAAAGAAACTGCATTGAATGAAAATAAATTTGTATTCAACTGTAAAAATACTGGAAAAGTTTGTATTTTTACAGATATGGGCCAGCTTCATACTATAAAAGTAGCAGATGTTCCTTATGGAAAATTCAGGGATAAAGGAATTCCGGTAGATAATGTCAGCAATTATTCCAGTGCAAAGGAACAGATTGTTTTAGCTACCAGTCAAAGTGAGTTGAATTTATATAGAATTGTATTTGTTACCGAACAGTCTATGATGAAAATTGTAGACGGTGGTGAATTTGATGTGAATAAACGTACCGTAGCTGCAACTAAATTGGGCGAAGATGATAAGGTGGTCAGTGTCTATGTATTAAAAGACAAGACGAATATTGTACTACGTACCAAAGAAGGTTATTTCTTACGTTTCCCATTAACTGAGATACCAGACAAGAAAAAAGGAGCTATTGGGGTACGAGGTATGAAACTTGGTGCTAAGGATATAGTAGAAGAAGTATATTATACCCAGAATGCAGTAGAAACTAAGATTATTTATAAAGAAAAAGAAGTAAATCTGACAGCATTAAAGCTTGGAAAACGTGACACTAAGGGAACTAAAATCAGAATTTAAGAGGAGATTGAGTGTATGAGAGTAATTGCAGGAACTGCAAGAAGCCTTCCTTTAAAAACACCGGAAGGCATGGATACAAGACCTACAACAGATAGAATTAAGGAGACTTTATTTAATATGCTTCAGACAAAGGTCGGAGGTTCTGTTTTCGTAGACTTATTTAGTGGAAGCGGAGGCATTGGTATTGAAGCGTTAAGTCGTGGTGCTAATAAAGCATATTTTGTAGAATACGATAAAAAGGCATTGGCTTGTATCAAAGATAATTTGAATTTTACGAAGTTCAACGATAAGGCAATGGTAATTAATGCAGATGTTTGCAGTGCAATAGACAGAATTACAGAGGAAGTTGACATTATTTTTATGGACCCGCCATACGAATCCGGTCTGGATGTGGCGGCTTTGAGAATTTTAAAAAATGCTTCCTGTGTTACAGAAGATACCTTGATTATTGTAGAGGCGGCCTTGGATCGGGATTTAAATGAATTTGAAGAACAGGGATATGTAGTCAGCAAAGAAAAAAAATATAAGACCAATAAACATGTGTTTCTTTACAAAGAAACCTAACAATGGTAAACTCTGAATAATTACAAAAATATGCTTTATTTTTATTAGGAGGCAGAGAATGAAAGCAGTATATCCTGGTAGCTTTGATCCCGTTACATACGGACATTTGGATATTATAGAAAGAGCGGCTGCAATTTTTGATGAATTGACAGTAAGTGTGTTGAATAATAAGGCAAAGACAGCATTGTTTTCTGTGGAAGAACGTGTTAAGATACTTGAAGAAGCGACAAAACATCTGCCAAATGTTAAGGTTGACTCATTTAGCGGTTTGTTAATTGATTATGCAAAACAAAATAATATACATGTATCCGTACGAGGTTTACGAGCTGTTACCGACTTTGAATACGAATTACAGATAGCACAAACGAACAGTAAGTTTTCAGGGGGGAAGTTAGATACCATATTTTTAACCACAAGTTTGGAATATGCTTATCTTAGTTCCTCAACCGTAAAGGAAATCGCTAGCTTTGGTGGTGATATTTCAGAAACCGTTCCGGATTTTGTAGCAAAGAAAGTGTATGAGAAATTTGGAATTTCAGAAAGGTTGGACGTATAAATGAGCAGTAAAATTGAACAGTTAATTGACGAGATTGAAGAATTTATTGATGGCTGTAAGTATAAAGCATTATCTAATACCCATATTATTGTAGATAAAGAACAGCTTGATGAAATGCTTCGTGAACTTAGAGTGAAGACTCCTGAGGAAATCAAAAGATATCAGAAGATTATTGCTAATAAAGATAAGATTATTGCTGACGCT
>CAZSBV010000211.1:0-3654 GCA_964605105.1 uncultured Lachnospiraceae bacterium
AATATATGAAAAATAGAAATGAGGAAAAAGTTATGCAGATTACAATTGCAGGAACCGGTTACGTTGGTCTATCCAACGCCGTATTATTAGCACAACATAATAAAGTTTATGCAGTAGATATTATTCAGGAAAAGGTGGATATGCTAAATCAGAAGAAATCCCCGATTCAGGATAAAGAACTGCAGGAATATTTACAGACAAAAGAGTTGGATTTGACAGCAACAACAAATGGTGAAGAAGCATACAGTAATGCGGACTTTGTTATTGTTTCCACACCAACGAATTATGATCCAAAGAAAAATTATTTTGATACTTCTTCTGTAGAGTCAGTAATTGATCAGGTATTAAAACTCAATAATGAAGCGTATATCGTAGTGAAATTTACCGTACCGGTCGGTTTTACAGAAAAAATGCAGAAGAAATTTAATACGGGAAGAATCTTGTTCTCGCCGGAATTTTTAAGAGAAGGAAGGGCTTTATATGATAATCTCTATCCTTCCAGAATTATTGTAGGAGTTCATAAGGAAGAAACGCAAGCCTATGAAAAAGCAGTTCGGTTTTCGGAACTTTTAAAAGAAGGTGCATTAAAAGAGAATATAGATATTTTAATCATGGAGCCTACGGAAGCAGAAGCAGTCAAATTGTTTGCCAATACATATTTAGCATTGCGAGTAGCTTATTTTAATGAATTAGATACTTATGCAGAAGTTCGTGGATTAAATACGGAAGAAATTATTAGAGGAGTAAGTTTAGATCCAAGAATTGGAGAACATTACAACAATCCTTCTTTTGGTTATGGCGGATATTGTCTGCCGAAAGATACAAAGCAGTTATTGGCAAATTATGATGATGTTCCCAATAATATCATCGGCGCTATTGTAGATGCGAATCGTACCAGAAAGGATTTCATTTCAGATCAGATTTTGAATCGAATTGATTATGAATCTAAACAAATGAAAGGTGAAAAAGCGGTAGTTGGTGTGTACCGCCTTACTATGAAGTCTAATTCTGATAATTTCCGTCAGTCATCCATTCAGGGAATCATGAAGCGTCTGAAAGCAAAAGGCGTGGAGATTGTTGTTTACGAGCCGGCTTATAAGGAAGAGACTTTCTTTGGCAGTAGAGTGGAAAGAGATTTGCAGAAGTTCAAACAAGAATGTGAATTGATTATTTCCAACCGTAAGTCTGACGAATTGGCGGATGTCGAAGATAAGGTGTACACCAGAGATTTATTTTCTGTGGATTAAAATTAGTATGCATTAACAGACAAAACAGGAGGAAGCATGGAAAAGAAAATTTCCCTTACAATTGAAGAAGATATTTATGATAAGTTTTGTCTGGCGTTGCATCTGACAAAGGAAGAGGAAACGAAGGCGGTAGAAACTTGTCTGAAGTGGTACATTGCCAAGACTTTTGAGAAGGTTTCCCAGGAATATGAACCGGAATCTGTGGAAAAGCAAGGAGCGAAAGGTAAAGGTAGTTTTTATGCCAAAGCCGTAAAGAGAATTCCTGTGTGGGCAAAGCGTCCAGAGCAGTATTGTCATAAAATTATCCGTGGATTTTTTCAGTGTCAAGAACGGTATGGACAAGTATTGTTGAATGATTTGGAAGAAATCTGTAGTCAGGAAGGCGATGCGGAATTGTTCGTACCTACTTTTCGGAATAATTATGCCCAGATGAAAATTGATGGAGCCAAAACTTATGGAAAGGTTTTTGAAGATGATGGAAAAGTAGTAAGTATCTGGAGTGAAGTCGAAGAAGTTTTGATGGAGTATAAAGGTTATTTTTGTGATTAGAGAAGTAATATTATAATAGGAAGAAACAGTCCCGGTGCGATGCATCGGGACGTTTTAGTAAAAATGATATATTGGTGATATATTCTTATATTTTAATAATTGCATAGTATTTAATATAGTGATAAGATATAAACATAAATTCCTCTGTGACGGAGGAATGGTAAATGAACAGCAAAAGGAAAGTGGCCATGAATACAAGGAACTACCCAAAGCATATGTTATTTTTATTTGTAACTTTGACCCTTTTAAAATGGAAAGATTTTGTTATACTTTCGAGAATCGTTGTATAGAAGATTTATCGTTAGATATGGGAGACGAGAGTAGAAGTATTTTCCTGAGTACAGAAGGAAAAGATGCAGAAAATATTCCAAAGGAGTTAAGGGCATTTTTGGAGTTTGTGAAAGAGGATAATCCGGAGAATAATACAGAAACAGAAGATGCATATGTAAAGGAATTACAGAAGTCTATCCGTAGTGTGAAAGAAAACAGAAAGTTGGAGCGTAGTTTTATGTCATTGGAAGATGTTCGTAGAGATGCTAGATTAGAAGGTAGATTAGAAGGTAGATTAGAAGGTAAAAGAGAAGCAGTTTTAGAACTTCTGGAAGAATTAGGAGAGATACCGGCAGAGGTAAAGAGATGTATTATATCTGAAACAAGAGTATCAGCTTTAAATGGTATGTTAAAAGCGGCATCTGGAGCATCATCTTTTTGTGATTTTGAAGAGAAGATTTCAAAGTTGTAGTATGGTGTGTACAGTTCATTGTTAATTAGTAATGATTTTGCTAAAAGTGCAAAGTGTTACTTTTCTCGAACATATTTAAAATCAAAATTTGTAGGCTGTAATGTAATAGCCTATGTCATATAACATATCAATTTTTATTCAATTAGAAAAACAGAGGATATTCCATTTGTTTAAAGAAGAATGTGAACTGATTATTTCCAATGATAATGCCCTGTTCTTTGCCTTCATCAATTGTATTACGTATTGCTTTGCACATATCATATCCTCCGTTTTTGGCAGTCTTTATTTTCTGTAAAAGTTCATTGTTTGTCATGGTGATTTCAAATTATTATGGTTAAATGTTACATTATTAATTGCAAAGTGTTTAATATAGTGATAAGATATAAACATGAATTCCTCTGTTGCGGAGGAATAGTAAATGAGCAGTAGAAGAAAATTTCGGGAATTGACAATTAGAGACAATTTCATGTTTGCGGCAGTTATGATGCGTGATAATAACTGTAAGAAGTTTCTGGAGATGCTGTTGGAAGTCGAGATTAAGAAGATTGAAGTCAGCTATGAGAAGAGTATGATTTATAATCCTGAATGCAAGGGTGTACGTCTGGATGTTTATGCCAATGATGAGAAGAACACCAGATATGACATTGAGATGCAGGTAGCACAACAGGATTTGGGAAAGCGAGTTCGATATTATCATAGTCAGATGGATATGGAGCTTTTGGAAAGCGGTCACGAATATAAAGAACTGCCTAAAGCCTATGTTATTTTTATCTGTAATTTTGATCCTTTTGGAAAAGGAAAATATTGTTATAATTTTGAGAACCGATGTGTAGGGGAGTTTTCCTTGGATATGGGCGATGAAAGTAGAAGTATATTTCTAAGTACAGAAGGGAAGGATTCAGAGAATATTTCTAAGGAGCTAAAGGCATTTCTGGAATTTGTGAAAACAGATAATTCAGAGAACAACATGGAAGTGGAAGATGAGTATGTCAAGGAATTACAAAGGTCAATGCGTAGTGTAAAGGAAGATAGACAGTTGGAGCGTGGTTTTATGACATGGAATGATGTGCGAACAGAAGCTAGAAAAGAAGGTAGATTGGAAGGTAGATTGGAAGG
>CAZSBV010000212.1:0-3643 GCA_964605105.1 uncultured Lachnospiraceae bacterium
ATTTTCCTTTTGGATCAAAGTCAGAACCACCTTTACCACCACCGATTGGAAGTCCGGTCAAAGAGTTTTTGAAAATCTGTTCAAAACCTAAGAATTTGATAATCCCCAAGTTTACAGATGGATGAAGTCTAAGACCTCCCTTATATGGTCCGATAGCAGAGTTAAACTGTACACGGTAAGCTGTATTCACCTGTACCTGACCTTTATCGTCTACCCATGGAACACGGAAAATAATCTGTCTTTCCGGATTAACCATTCTTTCTAATAATGCATCTCTTCTGTATTCTTCTTCATGTGCTTCTACTACGACTCTAAGAGATTCTAATACTTCTTTTACAGCCTGGTGAAATTCCGGCTGAGCCGGGTTTTTCTCTACTACCAAATCAATTATTTCGTCAACATAAGACATACTATTTTCCTCCTATTTACATAAGCACTACAAGTGCCTGTTATTTCCTTTAAATTAATTACTCGCTTATTTTATACCATATCTTTTCTTATTGCAACACTTTTCTACACTAAATTGTAAAATTTTTTGTATACAAGTATTTCTGTATAAACATTTTTCTATGCTTTCTTACTTAAATTTCATTCTTTCATATCAAAGCTTCGCTCGTGCTTTTGTCTAAAAAAACCTGTTATCAGATAGTTTCTATCCAATAACAGGTTTTAATACTACTGTACTTTTACATAATCCGATTTTATATAAGCTTCTCCACTGGAATGCTTAATTTTTGTCCATCCGTTACTCATCTGTTCAATAACTTCAATTTCGGATCCCTTATTAAGAATACCAACAATTGTACCATCTGTACTGGAAGTTTTTCTTACATTTACTGTATCAGTAACACTTCCTTTTTTAGTAGATACTGTATTGCTCTGTGTTTCTGTAGAATCCTCATTATCAGAAGCATCTGTCTCTGACTGACTCTGTGTTTCGCTTACTTTTACAAACTCAGATTTGATATAAACCTGACCATTCGAATGATTGATCTTGGTCCATCCATTACTCATCTGTTCCAAAATTTCAATTTCAGATCCTTTTGTAAGAATTCCTACAATATCAGCTTCTGTACTTGCTGTCTTTCTTACATTTACTGTATCAGTTACAGTTCCCTTTTTAGAAGTAGAATCATCACTATCCTGTACGCTTACAACATTTGTATTTTCAGATGTTTCTTCACTGATCTGCATCTCAGTTTCTTCCGGCTGTAAAAATTCTGTTTTGATGAATCCTTCCTTATCTTCAAAAATTACTTTTGACCAACCGTTTACACGTTCTTCTACAAGTTCCAATATCTGTCCTTTAGTTGTTTTACCAATTTTATCAGCCTCAATACTATCTGAACTACGTACATTTACAACGTCTGTGGTCTTTACCTTTGTGACAACCAGAATCACTTCCGGCTCTGTCTCTTCTTCCTCCGGATTTAATGCAGCTTCTGCTGCTTCCTGCTCACTGATTGCTTCACTCACTGCTTCAGCAAGTAAGTTTGGCAACTCATCCAAAAATGCACTTAAATTTTCATCCTGTGTTTTAATATCATTATATGCAACCTGAACTGTATTAAATAAATCCACTACATCATTCTGTACAGAAATAGTCTTCAGATATTCAACTACACTTTCATCTAATTCATTAGCATTAATGTAATAACTTCCATCTTCATTCGCACAAATATATAAAGTATTTAATCCCGGCGCTGTACTCTCGATATCTTTAAATTTCACTTCATACTGCACATAAGCTACAAAAGAACCTTCTGCCGGACCCTTTTTAGTATATACAGTGATAGATGGATAACTCTCCATGAACTCGCTTTTCTTTACGATTTTCAGTTCTTCTTCTTCATCTGTATAATTCTTGATACTCTTAATGGTTTCTATGTCTCCATCGACTAACGCCTGATAATACTGTTTTACCAGATTGTTTACTTCAGGATATGCATCCTTTTCCAGAGCTTCTTCCGGTACCACTAATACATCTTCTTCCGCCGCAGCTTCGATTTCTGCAGTTGCCGCTACTTCCGCTTGCTTTTCTGAAAGATTAATTACGATAAGCACACCAATAATAATCACTAAAAATGCTACAATAATAATGATTACCTTCTTATTCTCTTTACACATTTGGACCAAACGAGAAATCTGAGCCTGCATTTTCTGCTTTACTTCTCCTGCTTTCTCTTTCCAATTAGTTTTATCCATAAAAACTCCTTTCACAATCAATGCAAAATGCACCCGACAGGAATCGAACCTGCATTAAAGGCGTCGGAGGCCTCCGTTCTATCCATTAGACTACGGGTGCATGGTAGAACAAATTATTACAAATTTATTACAACCATTGTACATCTTAACATATCTACATTCCCATGTCAATGTTAAGGTTTTCCACACCCGCTTTCCTGTCTATATTTTGTTCATTACTTCCACCTGTTCTTTTCTTTTGATAACGCTATATTATCTGTTAATGATTTGTAATAGAAATGAGTTTCTGATTTTTTCTTTGATATAAGTAGGCGTGATCGGATAACCATTCATCTTCCTCTACCTGTGTCCGGTTCACTTCCTCAATCATTTCATTTAAACAAAACGAATCCACACACTCTGTTTTTCCAACAAAAATAATCTCATGAACGGAACTTGGCAAAATGTAAAAATCTTCATTCAACATATCTCCAATTTTTTCTAACATATCCGGATAGACCAGACTTGCCGCACCATAATAACGCTTAGTATTTGTCAATACATACATCGGAATATGTCTTTCTTCTATTTCCTTTGCCATTTTTTCCAGAGTGCTGCTTAATAATTCTTCTTTTTCTAAGGAATCTCCTTCACATAACTCGTCAATTTGCTCTTTGATGGAATCTCTTAATATATTTTTCATCATATCACTCATTTTTAAGATGCTATATGGTTCGATTTTGGGACTATTTTCAAATGCATCCTGAAATAAAGTTTCCTCTTCCACCGCCCAGGCTTCCAAATGATGTTTATGGATCAAAATAGAACCGATTCCGATTTCTTCTGTAACCATCACACAATGACATACAATTGCAAGATCTTTAAATTCCAAATACGGCACCTGCTCTAATAATTCCTTATTTTTCTCTCTGTGAATTAATCTGAGGACCAGTTTCTTTCTTACCTTCTCATAATCTAAGAAAAAGTCTACATTCAAATTATTCGCCACCCGGTTATTTTCCATGAATCGGACAATCCTACGAATAATTTCCCCAAAAGTCTCCCCTTCTTCATATTTATGGAAAAACTCATTTAAATATACGGTTGGGGCAATATTTTTTCCCTTTTCCAGGGCGCAGATTCCCTGCAATAAAATCCCATTATTCTTATATACTTTGTGAGTTTTTATCTCCACTTCCGGTCCAAAATAATCACTCAATGCTTTCACTGTTTTTTCTGTAAAATTCTGTAATTTCATATCTATTCTCCTGTCTTTCGCATTTTTATGACCCCTTTCTTTTCTC
This sequence comes from uncultured Lachnospiraceae bacterium, assembly GCA_964605105.1. Taxonomy (GTDB): domain Bacteria; phylum Bacillota; class Clostridia; order Lachnospirales; family Lachnospiraceae; genus SFDP01. Next base: position 3,489 of record CAZSBV010000212.1, read on the forward strand.
TCCTTCTCTCTAGCGCATTCCGCGCCGTCTTGTGCTTTCGCGCAAAAAAAGACAACAGCACATGTCTGTTGTCTTACTTTTTATGAATTCAACTATAAAATTATACTCTGGATAAGTATTCTCCTGTACGAGTATCGATTTTAATTTTGTCACCA
>CAZSBV010000213.1:0-3617 GCA_964605105.1 uncultured Lachnospiraceae bacterium
GAAGAAGTAAAAAAAGTCACTTTGGAAACCAAGCTGATTTATAGTGATTATTTCAGTGAAAAAACAGGAAATAAAATTTATTTAAAACCGGAAAACATGCAGTTTACCGGTGCATACAAAGTTCGTGGTGCTTATTATAAAATGAGTACCTTGACAGAAGAAGAACGTCAGAAAGGTATTATTACGGCATCTGCCGGTAATCATGCCCAAGGTGTTGCTTATGCAGCAAAATGTTATGGGGTAAAAGCAACCATTGTTATGCCTACTACAACCCCTTTGATGAAAGTAAACAGAACCAAAGGCTATGGAGCAGAAGTTGTTTTATATGGTGATGTTTATGATGAAGCATGTAACCGTGCTTATGAACTGGCGGAAGAACATGGCTATACATTTATTCATCCTTTTGATGATGAAGCAGTAGCAACCGGTCAGGGAACTATAGCTATGGAAATTTTCAAAGAATTGCCTTTAGTAGATATTATTTTATGTCCTATTGGTGGCGGCGGGCTTGCTACCGGTGTTTCTACTTTGGCAAAATTATTGAATCCTAAGATTAAAGTAATCGGAGTAGAACCTGCTGGGGCTAACTGTATGGAAGAATCTATAAAAAATGGCAAGGTTACTACTTTACCAGGTGTAAATACCATTGCAGACGGTACCGCGGTAAAAACACCGGGGACCAAGATTTTCCCATATATTCAAAAAAATCTGGATGACATAATTACCGTAGAGGACAGCGAATTAGTAGTTGCTTTCTTAGATATGGTAGAAAATCATAAGATGGTAGTAGAAAACTCAGGTCTGCTTACTATTGCAGCCTTGAAGAAATTAGAGGTAAAAGGGAAAAAAATAGTTTCTATTCTCAGCGGTGGAAACATGGACGTTATTACTATGTCCTCCGTAGTACAGCAGGGATTAATTTTAAGAGACCGTATCTTCACAGTTTCTGTTTTACTTCCGGATAAACCGGGTGAATTGAGCCGTGTTTCCGGTGTAGTTGCCCGTGAAAGCGGTAACGTAATTAAACTGGAACATAACCAGTTCGTATCTATTAATCGTAATGCGGCTGTAGAACTTCGAATTACACTGGAAGCATTCGGAACGGAACATAAGAACCAGATTATGGAAGCTTTAAGTAAAGAAGGTTATCAACCAAAGGTGGTAAGAACTAATATATGATTCATGAAAAGAAAACTCTAAAAACACACATTAAAGATTATATCATAATTACTATAGCAAGTTTTTTTTATGGTCTTGCAATCAGTCAGTTTTTAGACCCAAATGATATAGCACCAGGTGGAGTTTCCGGTCTTTCTATGATCATTAATCGAATTGTAGATATAGAAGTCGGTACTATCATATTAATGATCAATATTCCGATTTTATTACTGGGACTATACAAATTTGGACTCAAATTTTTGATTTCTACTATTTATGCAACAGTTATGGGTTCTCTTTTTACCAACCTTCTGGCACAGTATCCACCTATAACTGAAGACCCTCTGCTTGCAACCATCTGTGGTTCCGCTTTGGCGTCAGTTGCCATTGGATATATCTTTAAATGTGGAGCTACTACCGGAGGAACGGATATTATTGTAAAAGTTCTGCGATTAAAATTCCCGCATTTAAAAACCGGAAGACTATTTCTAATGTGTGATATGGCAGTCGTTCTGCTATCTGCATTTGTTTTTGAAAATACGGACTCAGCGTTATATGCTGTTATCGGTGTATTTTTAATGAGTGTTGTATTTGATATTGTTCTTTATGGAGCAGATGGTGCAAAACTGATTTATATTATCAGCAATGAATGGCAGGCAATTGCTACCAGACTTTTAATGGAATTGGATGTGGGTGTAACTTATCTGGAAGGTGAAGGCGCATATAGCAATGAGAGAAAACGTGTTATTATGTGCGTTGTCAGAAAACAAATTGCCCCACAGGTAGAAGAAGTAGTAAAGGAAGAAGATGGCAATGCTTTCATGATTATTTCCAGTGCTGCGGAAATCTATGGTGAAGGGTATAAGAATATTTATAGTGAAAAGATATAATAACTTATGTTATAACAAAAATTTTATATTTTGTATGAATTTGATACAACTGTAAATATTTGCTATGGATAAGAGTTACTATTGAATGAAAATATGAAAGACTAGACTTTATTCATATTTTCATGTATACTACATGAGAAATAAATTAAGATTTTTGAAGATAGGTAATTATTCTAAATAAATCAATTTTGAAAAGGCTGAATAATTACAAATACTAATACAGAAAGGAAAAAATTATGGCATTATTAAAAAAATGGAGAGATACAGCTTATTCTGAAACAGCAAACAAAGGAGATTTACAGAGATTCTGGAATACTTATTTTGAAGCAGAAACAGAAATCTATGCAACTCTTTTAAAGAATCCTGATGAAGTAGTAACAGGTACTGTAAAAGAATTAGCAGATAAATATGAAGTTAGTGTTATGACTATGACAGGTTTCTTAGACGGAATCAACGATAGTTTAGTTAATCCAAACCCTATCGATGATATGGAAGAAGATACTGTTGTTAACTTAGGTTTTGACAAAGCACTTCTTTACAAGAACATGGTAGCTGCACAGGCTGACTGGTTATATGGATTAGAAGAATGGGAAGCTATCTTTGATGAAGAAACAAGAAAAGCTTTATACAAAGAACAGAAATCTTCTACAACAGTTGTAAAAGATGAAAAGGTTTATCCAAACGATCCATGTCCATGCGGAAGCGGCAAAAAATATAAAAAATGTTGTGGTAAAAAATAAATAATAATGTAATGATGTAAATAAGTGGAGGCTTGATGTTAATTTTCATCAAGCCTCTTTAAATTATTCGTTTGTTTGGGTTTCTTTTATGATGAACGTTAGGGTTCCAATGCTTCAATAATAGTATCAATATTTTTCATTAAACATTCTTCCAAATTTATGTTCTCTTGCCAGGCAACATTTGTCATGTGATAGAGCATGGCGGTCATAAGCTTTTCTTTTTGTTCTTTATTTTTAGCATTTTCTAATTGACTAGCCAAAAGCGCAATCTGTGAAACAGAAAATTCCTCATCCATTTTATGATGATAGTTAACGGCAGCTTTTTTCTGAACTTTTGCAGAACGTAAGAGGGCAGGGAGTGCTTTGGGAATACCATGTAAAGGTGGCACAGAGTCTTTATTGTGTCCTTTTTCCTCAGCCTTCAATTCTTCCCATGTCTTTGTATTTTTTTGAGCATTATCACGGTTAAATACATGAGGATGTCTATGAATCATTTTTTCAGTGATTTCATTCACGACTTCTTCCAAAGTAAAAATCTGTTCTTCTTCCGCAATCACACTATGCAATACTACTTGTAGTAGAATATCGCCTAATTCTTCACGTAAATTATCAATGTCACCTTTTGTTTGATAATTCAACATAGCATCCGCAGCTTCATAAGCTTCTTCTATCAATTGCATTCTAAGAGATTCATGAGTCTGGGCTTTATCCCAAGGACAACCATGATCACTACGAAGTTCTTCAACTACATGTATAAATTTTTCCAAAGCTGTTAAAGTATTTTCTTTGTTGAGCATATTATATTTTCCTTTCTATGCTTTTCGTCCGC
>CAZSBV010000214.1:0-3602 GCA_964605105.1 uncultured Lachnospiraceae bacterium
TGAACGCAGAAAAAATGAGAAGAGAATTTTCAGCCAATGTTTCTCATGAATTAAAGACGCCGTTACAATCCATTATTGGAAGCGCAGAGCTTATACAGAACAATCTGGTAAAAGAAGAAGATATGCCACGGTTCATTGGACATATTCATAGAGAAGCTTCCCGATTGGTAGTGTTGATAGAGGATATTATTCGTTTGTCAGAATTGGACGAAGAACAGGAAATTCAGAAAGAAGAGATTTCGCTGTATCAAATCACATCTGATGTGTTTGACACTTTGCAGGACATGGCATCAAAAAGAAGTATTACTCTGCATTTGGAAGGTATGGAAGGAAAAATACAGGGTGTATACCGACTTATGTATGAAACGATTTATAATATCTGTGACAATGCTATTAAATATAATGTGGATGGCGGAAGTGTCAGCGTATTTGTAGAGGAAAAGGAATCTAAAGTCGGAATTATAATAGAAGATACGGGAATCGGAATTCCAATGGAACATCAAAGCCGTGTATTTGAGCGTTTTTACAGAGTGGATAAGAGCCATTCTAAAAAGTCCGGTGGAACGGGACTGGGCTTATCTATTGTAAAGCATGCGGTAGGTTATCATAATGGACAAATCCATTTGAGCAGCGAAGAAGGAAAAGGAACTAAGATTGAGATTTGGTTTCCGATAGAAAGATAGGACGAAATTCATGGAATCGAGATAGATTACAATTTTTTTGTAGTGAGTTTTAGGATTTCAAAAAGTAAAAAGATTGACAAAATGGTCTACAGTTAGTAAACTAAAAACAGGTCTACTAACTGTAGATTTTTTGTTTTCCTATTTTCTGGAACATCTAGGTAAAATTTTCTAGATTTGTGTGAAACATCTGATGGGAGGAAATCTTTATGTATATAAATAATATGTATTCAGTATTCACGGATGTGTTGCAAATGAGTTTGATTGCATCCGTAGCAATTGTAATTCTTTTGTTGTTACGTCCGATTATGAAAATGTTTCCAAGAATTATATCATACGTATTATGGGGAATTGTGTTATTCCGTTTACTTTGTCCGGTGAGTTTTCAAAGTCCGATTTCAATTTTAAAATTGTCCAACGCACCTTTTATGGCGGTATTATTTTCGGGAGAAGAGAAAGAACAGGGAGTATTATCGCAGGAAGATGCTTATGAATATATAATTTTGGATGAGACTGTGGTTCTACCGGACGAAAATGTGACACAGACTGTGGTAGATGGTGAAATCGTAGAGGAAACACACAATTATCAGCCTACAGAAATTACAAAAGTACCGGTATGGAAATGGCTGCTTCCTGTCACTTGGATTATAGGAATAGGAGCTATCTTAGGTTATGGCGCCGGCTCTTATATTTCATTAAGGAAGGAATTAATTGGTGCGGTAAAAGGCGAAGACGGGATATATTCCTGTGATTATATAAAAACAGCGTTTGTTTTGGGATTTGTATTTCCTCGAATTTACATACCTTCTGATTTGGATGAATCCAAAAGGGAATTTATGATTCTTCATGAACAGGTTCATGTGGCAAGGAGAGATTCTATCTTCCGTCTGTTAGCATATATAGCATTGGCAGTTCACTGGTTCAATCCTCTTGTCTGGATTGCATTTTACTTGGCAGGAGTAGATATGGAATTGTCATGTGATGAAGCGGTCATAAGAAAAGCAAAAGGAGATATTCGAAAAGAATACGCTGCTGCGCTTCTGGAAATTGCATCAGGAAAACATATTCTTTTTACAGGCTTTCCGGCATTTGGGGAAAATCAGACAAGGCTGAGGATTAAATCCGTTGTAAATTATAAGAAGAAATCCGTTGCAGTTTTGATTATGGGTTCCGTGGTAGTTATAGCTCTGGTTCTGGTTTTAGCCTCTAATCCAAGTTCTTCAATAAAGATGTCTTCCGATTCTACTGTAAATTCTAATGAAGAAGTAGAAAAAGGTATGAGAGAAGCGTTTGTTAAAACAAAAATGGAAGAATGGGCAAAGGCATTTTGTAATAGAGATGGTGATACAATTATTGCCATGAGTACACCGGAAGCAAGAAAAGTGTTTGAAGAGGGAATGCTGCTTGTGGAAGGGGCAGAATATACGAGCTTTGGCTGGTCCAGTCCATGGCCATTTATGGAGACAGACTATAGCATTAAACTTTTAGAAGAAAATAGAGCAGTCATTTTATATTATGCAAGAACTTCAGATCCCCATATCACAGTTTGGGCAGAAAATCTGGAATTTGAGTTAGGGGAAAACTTTGCAGAAGTGGATGACTTTAAGGTTACAAATAGTGAAATTATATTTTTGGACAGTATAGATAATGTGGCAGATTTTGTTTTAGCTTACGAAGGAGGTATTAATCATACACCCATGGATTATCTGACTAATGGTTCGGGAGAAGCTTTGAATCATAATGCAAAAGAAAACAAAGATAGTCACTGGTATAAAGATTTGTTTTCTCCAGAGACATCTGCTATTAGTTTGTTAAATTTAGATGCTGAAAAGGTGTCCATTGATGCCAGCGAAGGTGAAACGGAAGAGGAAGTAATACTTACACTAATGTTTCAGGAAGAGGGAGCAGAAAATAATAGCGTTTTACAGGGGATAAAAATGATTCAGCCCTATGGAAAGGATGGAATCTGGATTCCACAAAACTATACGGACAAAGTTCTTATGGAGGATGGAAGCAACTATTTTAATAATTATGAATTTTACAAAGAGGAATTAGGTGAGAATTTCTTAGAAGAATTTTATGAAATGTCCTATACTGTAGACAGCGATGTTTCCAAAGATGGAATGGATGAGACGATAGAAGTTTATATTGGAAATATTGGTGATGGAGACAGTGGATATGTTTGTATAAAAGATATTCATGGTAATTTACTTTTCCATGAGTTTGCCCATGCAGCGAGGGCAGGATGGAATATGGTATTTCTTTCAGAAGATGATTTTCTAATGACGGTACACATGGAAGACAGAGATACTTTTGGGGAATATAGTTATGAAGTTTACCGGGTTCTGGGAAAGGATGAAATCCAGATTTTAGCGAAAGATAGTTTTTCTTTTGATCTGGATAGGGAAGCAGTTGATGAACAGGAATTGATAGCATTTATGGATACACTAAATCAATATCTGAAACATAGTCAGTTGCTTTTAAGTACTCAGGAAGGTGAATTGAAAGCAATTGGATTGTCAGAAGAAGAGCTTACATTGGAGGATATCACTGGAGATTGGTATTTATGGAGGAGATTATGGCAGAATATAGATTAGGAGAAATTGAAAAAAAATTTGCAAAGATTATATGGCAGAATGAGCCGCTTTCATCAGGGGAACTGGTAAAGCTGTGTGAACAGGAATTATCCTGGAAAAAATCTACCACATATACTATTTTAAAACGTTTGTGTGAAAGAGGATTGTTCGTAAATGAAAAAGGAATGGTAAGAAGTCTGGTATCGGAGGAAAACTTTCATGCAAATTTGAGTGAACAGTTCGTGGAGGAAGTTTTTTCGGGTTCTTTGCCAAAATTTGTGGCGGCATTTACCAATAACCGGAAGCTGAGCGAGAAGGAAATTGAGGAATTGAAGAAGATTATTGA
>CAZSBV010000215.1:0-3592 GCA_964605105.1 uncultured Lachnospiraceae bacterium
CAATAATTTGTACCCCTTTTTCCTCTAAACTTAATATTATTTTATCCAATTTTTCCTTTAGCAGTTCTTCTGCTTCGGAATTTGTGTATTTTTTCTTAACAACTTGATATTCACGATATTTAACTTGCTTGATTTCTAAGGGTAAGGAAAAGAGTTTTATAACAGGAATATTCACATCTTCTGCAACAGAATCATACTTCAGGTACGGAATTTTAAAGAAAGGTAATAAAAGCTGCTCATTCTTGATAAAAAGCTGAAAAGTTTCAATTTGTTTTCCGGTATATTCTTTGACCAGATACTCAAAAGATACATTTTCCTGAATAGGAACGGTATAGATTAAATAGACATCTCCATCTGCTTTACAAGATCGTGTTTCTTTTATATTGCCATCTTCGTCGGGAATTTCAATTTGCCCGGAAATCAAAGTATCACCTTTAGTAACTTCTGCTCCCGCTGTTACCATGGGCGTTCCCTGACGAACTAATATGGAATCTACAATTCCACTCTGGTCAGCAATCAGGTCGGCGGCAGAAAAATTGGTATTGTTGTTAGGAACTATAGTATCATTTTCTTTTAAGGAAATATGCAGATTTGTTCCTTCAAGATATATGGAAACCCAGGTGATTTCATCATAAGCATTCCTCAAATTAGTCTTTAATTCATAAATGGGAATTTCGGAAAGAGGCATACCATAATAAATTCCCTGCTCCTGCAAAAAATCCTTAATCAGGTCATTGGTTACAACATAATTTCCTGAAATTTGAATTCCCCACAGGAAATGAGAGCCAATACACAAAAGAAGCAGGCAAAGAAAAGAAGCTATGAAAAATATTTTTCTTTTCGCCTGCTTTTTTATCCGAAAAAAAAGACCTTCTTTGCGGACAATCTTAACTTTTACTTTTGATTTTCTAACGATATCCTTTAAAGCAAAAAAATCTTCGGGGTGAATGTTCATATAACAGCCATCTTCTGTTATACGCACATCAAAAAGTCTGATATTATGGAAGGAACACATATTCAGAAAACGTTCTGTGTTGTCTCCGTGAATACAAATTTCAATCATACTTTTTAAATACAAAGGAAACCTCCATTATAAAAATTTAATTTCAGAAATATATCCTTTTATTTTGATTTCCTCTTTTGTATAAAACTCTAATTTTAAGTTTTTGCCTATTATCTGAATTTGATTTTTTTTACATTGAAGGATAAGAATATCAGGTTGATATTTTATGATATTCTTAAAATTTTCAATGAGTATCTCTGTATTTCCTGTCATGGAAATAATAGCAGCTCCCGAAAGAACATCTTTTGGGAGCTGGCAAGTATCAATAATTTGTCTGGAAATTGTAGTTTCATGATTCTTCATAACACAATATATGTATGAAAAAAGTTATTTATGATACGGTTCATTGGAAATAATTCTGTATGCCCGGTAAATCTGTTCCGACAAAATTACTCTCATTAACTGATGGGGAAAGGTCATATCTGAGAAGCTGATCTGACCATTGGCTCTTTTTAAAACACTTTCATGTAAACCAAGAGAGCCTCCTATGACAAAGGCTATGGAACTGGTTCCGCTCAAGCCCTTTTGATTGATTTCATTTGCAAAAGCGACAGAATCCAATTTCTTTCCTTTAATAGCCAAAGCATAAACGAACATATCCTGACGAAGATGTTTTAAAATCTTTTCTGCTTCTTTGGAAAGAATCATCTGTTCTTCCGTTTCACTGCATTTATCAGGTGTTTTCTCATCAGCGACTTCAATAATTTCAAATTTACAATATTTTGAGAGACGTTTTGCATATTCATCGATAGCGTCTCTATAGAATTTCTCTTTTATTTTACCAACGGCAACAATAGTTATTTTCATCCAAAAATCTCCGGATAGATATCATCAATAAAGCTGTCCAAAAATGCTGCATCCAAATTCATGAACTTATTAGAAATCATTTCTTTCATTTTTTCAGTGCGCTGGAAGTATAATAATTCTTCGCTTGCTTCTTCGATATCGGTGTCAATAATTTCCTGTTTAAAGTTTTCTTTGCACCATGCAGTCAGATTCTTTGTCAGGTTATCTTCTTCTGAGGCTTTGATTTCAAACTTTTTATAAGATTTTACAGATAAAAATCCCATAACAATAAAAAGTATGAACATGGCACCCATAACACCAATAATCAGATATTTAGAAAAAAGATTCATATGCAGCGGAATTACATCAAAAAGTATTAATAATACAAAAATCAGACCTATTCCACCAACAAAAAGCAGAGATAAACCTCCGGATTTAAAATCCTGCGCTTTTTTAGAAGATTCCACATAGAGACCGGGACCTTCTGCAAGACGTTTTCTTCGTTCCATAGCTTCCTTCTTAGTTTCTTCCAGGAAATTTAAAGCTTCTTCTTCGCTCATATTCTGAAATGTTTCTTCCAAAGATTGCGTTTCAGAAACTTCCGGTGATGCAGACAAATTCTCTACCAGTGCAGAACCGCAATCTGCACAAACGGTAATCCCTTCTCTATACTCTGTTTCACATTTTGGACACCAAGGCATAATAATTCTCCCTATTATTTATTACTTAAATATTCATCAATACCTTTTGCACCAGCTTTTCCAGCACCCATAGCTAAAATAACGGTTGCTGCTCCTGTAACGGCATCACCGCCGGCATAAACGCCTTCTTTGCTTGTTTTTCCAAATTCTTCGTCAGCAACGATGCATTTCCATTTATTTATTTCTAATCCTTCTGTTGTAGAAGAAATCAATGGATTTGGACTGGTTCCTAAGGACATGATTACAGTATCTACGTCCATAACGAATTCAGAATTTTCTTTTACTACCGGACGTCTTCTGCCGGAAGCATCAGGTTCTCCTAATTCCATCTGTACACATTTCATACCACAAACCCAGCCGTTTTCATCTTTTAAGATTTCTACAGGATTTGTTAAGAGATCAAAGATAATACCTTCTTCTTTTGCATGATGTACTTCTTCTACTCTGGCAGGTAATTCCTCTTCGCTTCTACGATACACGATATGAGTTTCAGCACCAAGTCTTAAAGCAGTACGTGCTGCGTCCATGGCAACGTTACCACCACCTACAACAGCTACTTTTTTACCGCGCATAATTGGTGTTGTGGAGTTTTCATCAAATGCTTTCATTAAGTTGCTACGTGTAAGATATTCATTGGCAGAGAATACACCGTTAGCGTTTTCTCCCGGAATACCCATGAATTTAGGAAGACCGGCACCGGAACCGATAAATACAGCACTGAAGCCTTCTTCTTCTAATAATTCATCAATAGTTACGGATTTACCTACAACTACGTTAGTTTCGATTTTAACACCTAAAGATTTAACATTTTCAATTTCCTTAGCTACAACATCTTTTTTCGGAAGACGGAATTCAGGAATACCATACACTAATACTCCGCCTGCTTCGTGTAAAGCTTCGAAAATAGTAACATCATAGCCCATTTTTGCAAGGTCACCTGCACAAGTAAGACCGGCTGGACCGGAACCAATAACAGCTACTTTTTTGCCTTTTTTCTCTTTTGCACCTTCCGGTTTGATTCCCTGTTCGCAAGCCCAGTCAG
>CAZSBV010000216.1:0-3517 GCA_964605105.1 uncultured Lachnospiraceae bacterium
ACAGAAGGACGTGATAATACTCAGAAGGGAATTTATCAGATCAAACATCCCTATGTCCATTTTTATTATCGCTATCTGTTCCCAAATCAAACGAAGATCATGTTCTGGGAAACGGATGAATTTTATGTTCAGTTTATAGCGCCTACTTTTAAAGAATATGTTTCGGGTTGCTTTAAACAGGTATGTCAGGAAGTTGTGGAGAAAGAAAGCTCTTTAGGAAGACTTCCGGGAGAATTTGTTAACAAAGGGCAATGGGTAGGAAAAAAGGGAAATATAGATTTTATTTTTCAGAATGAAGATGAAGAAATTCTGGCAGGAATTTGCAATTGGAAAAAGGAAATGTTAATGTTTGAGGACTACCGGTTGTTTTTGGAATGTCAGGAAAGCGCCAAAATTAAAGCAGAATATGTAATTTTATTTTCCGCAGGATCTTTTGATAACAGACTGCGGGAAGAAGTGAAAAAGAATCCAAAGCTTGCGTTGGTTTCGCTGGAACAAATGCAGGTATAAAAATATATAAAAGGTACTGAATAGTTACGAAGGTGTTTATGGGAAAAAAGTTAATTATAACAGAAAAGCCCAGTGTGGCCAGGGAATTCGCCAAAGCATTGAACCAGAATATGAAATCCAGAGACGGTTATATCGAATCGGAAGACTATATCATTACCTGGTGTGTAGGTCATTTGGTAACCATGAGTTATCCCGATGCTTATGACGAAAGCCTGAAACGTTGGAGTATGGATACACTTCCCTTTATTCCAACAGACTATAAATACGAAATTATAGATAATGTAAAGAAACAATTTAATATTGTTAAGAATCTGTTCCACAGAGATGATGTGGAAGTCATTTATAATGCAGGAGACTCAGGACGGGAAGGAGAATATATCCAGCGTCTCGTATTGATGATGGCGGGATATAATGGCAAAGCCAAGTTAAAAAGAATTTGGATCGATTCCCAGACGGAAGATGAGATTTTAAGAGGTATCCGGGAAGCAAAGGATAGCAGTGAGTATGATAATTTAAGTAATGCGGCTTACCTTCGTGCTAAGGAAGATTATCTTATGGGAATTAATTTTTCCAGAGTTTTGACTTTGAAATACGGCTATGGAATGAAACAGTTCTTAAATCAAGACAAGATGGTGATTTCTGTAGGACGTGTTATGACTTGTGTTCTGGGAATGGTAGTAAAAAGAGAGCGGGAAATCCGAGATTTTGTAAAGACTCCTTTTTATAGAGTTTTAGCCGGAATCTCTATTCAGGATAAAACGATAGAGGGAGAATGGAAAAGTGTAGAAGGAAGTAAATATTTTAATTCTCCGCTATTATACAAAGAAAATGGTTTCTTAAAGGAAGAATCAGCTTTACAGTTGATAGAAGAATTAAAGAATGGCAAAGAGTTTCCTCTGAACGGAATTTTGGAATCGATTGAGAAAAAAAAGGAGACTAAGAATCCACCGTTATTATATAACTTGGCAGAGCTGCAGAATGACTGCTCCAGATTTTTTAAGTGTAGTCCTGATGAAACTTTAAGAATTGCTCAGGAATTGTACGAAAAGAAGATGACCACGTATCCCAGAACGGATGCCAGGGTTCTGTCTACGGCGGTAGCTAAGGAAATTACCAAGAACCTGTCAGGATTAAAGAGAATTCCACAGGTGGCAGAGGCTGTAGATAAGATTTTAACAGAAGAAAAATATAAGTCTCTGACGAAATCGAGATATGTAAATGATAAACAGATTACGGACCATTATGCCATTATTCCTACAGGACAGGGATTAAATAATATGGCAGGTCTGACACCAACAGCAGCTAAAGTTTATGAATTGATCGTGCGAAGATTTTTAAGTGTATTTTATCCGCCGGCAATTTATCAGAAAGTATCTTTGGTTACAAAAGTTGGTGATGAACGGTTTTTCTCCAATATGAAAGTTCTGGCAGAAGAAGGATATCTGGCTATCTGGAAACCTCCTGTCTCCAAGAAAAAGGATGAGAAAGAGGAAAAAGAGGGCGAAGAGGAAAATAAATATGATATGTCTTTTTTAGAAAGCTTAAAAGGGTTGAAGAAAGGACAGGAAATCGAAATTCAAAGCCTGGAAATTAAAACGGGAGAGACGACACCACCGAAACGATACAATTCCGGAAGTATGATTCTTGCAATGGAAAATGCCGGACAATTGATTGAAGACGAAGAGTTGCGTGCCCAGATTAAAGGAAGCGGTATCGGAACATCTGCGACCAGAGCAGAAATTTTAAAGAAATTGGTAGCCAATGGTTACCTGGCTTTAAATAAAAAAACACAGATTTTAACCCCTACGCAGGTAGGAGAAATGATATATGAAGTGGTAGGGCATTCTATTCGTCCACTGTTGAATCCGGAATTGACCGCCAGTTGGGAAAAAGGGCTTACTTTAGTTTCCAATGGTGAAATTACTCCGGATGAATATATGAAAAAATTGAATGATTTTGTTTCCAGAAGAACGATGGGAGTAAAAGCCTTACGACAGGATGACTTATTGACAAGATACCGTTATGTGTCACAGTTTTATCAGACTAAGGCAAAGACAGCCGGAAAAAAAGAGGAAACGAAATCATAGCCATTAGATGTTTATTGATTTATGAGAACAAAGTATTATGTAAGTTGTTCGGAAGGAGAGAACATGGAAAGTATTAAAATTGAAAACATGTTAACTTTAGAGGAAACTATTGCGAAGGATTTATTTGAAGGAGCAGTTTATCCTTGGGAAGTGCTTCCTAAAATTGGTGAGTTTATTGTGAAATTAGGAAAAACATTGCCAGCAGATAAATTTGACCAAATAGGAGAGGATGTTTGGGTGGCAAAATCAGCCAACGTATTTTCAAGTGCTTATATTCATGGACCTGCTATTATTGATGAAGAAGCAGAAGTAAGACATTGCGCATTTATCCGTGGCAATGCCATTGTAGGAAAAGGGGCAGTGGTAGGAAATTCTACAGAATTGAAAAATGTAGTTTTATTTAATCAGGTTCAGGTGCCTCATTATAATTATGTAGGGGACAGTGTTTTGGGATTTCGTTCCCATATGGGAGCCGGAAGTATCACTTCTAACGTAAAGAGTGATAAAACTCTGGTAAAAGTGCATGGAGAAGAAGAACTGGAAACAGGATTAAAGAAATTTGGAGCCATGCTTGGAGATGATGTAGAGGTTGGATGTAACAGTGTATTGAATCCGGGAACTGTAGTTTGTAAGAATTCCAATATATATCCGGTATCCTGTGTACGTGGAGTGGTGCCGGCTGACTCAATATACAAGAATAAGACAGAAATTATCAAAAAATACTAGATTTTTTTAGTATTTTATGAGAGAATAACTGTAATATGATTGGCAGAAGTTTAACAAAAGAGAAACACAAAATTTGCGTTTCTCGTTGTTTCATGTCAAGAGTAAAATATAACTGTTACATATAAGCGGTTATAAGCATTTTTCTAAAATCGAAAGGAGAAATTCACATGATTTATTCAAGAGAAGTTGAAGAA
>CAZSBV010000217.1:0-3491 GCA_964605105.1 uncultured Lachnospiraceae bacterium
GTGAAGAATTTTTTGTTGATTCCGGATATTACAAATATCATGAAGCATATCATTTGTTGAAATTTGCAAATGAACGTCAGATTTTGGAAAAAGCGTATAATGAATATTTGGAACTGAAAAGAAGTAATCTTTGGGGAAACAAGAAATATTACTAAAGAGGCGCATGACGCCTCTTTGTTGCTATATGCGAACGATATCATGGAAAATACAGGTATTTTAATGTGATAACAAATGATATAGTGACATTATGGAAAAGAATTGTGAGGTAATCATGCGTTTTTTAAAAGAAATGTATGTAGGTGAGGGAATCAGGAACAAACAGAAGGTATTGTGGAAATTGAAGCACGGTGCAGGTTTGGATGATATATATGTGATTTCCTTATCCAATGGAAAAGATCAGTTAGACTGCACAAATGGTTCCTATTTTAAGCAAAAAGTAATCAGGGATAATGTAGGTCTTATAGTTGGACTGGCTAAAGGATATTCAGAGGCACAAAATTTGATTGTGTCAATGATAGAAGAAGCGCTTAGGGAGACCGGAAGTGCTAATGTAAAAGAATATCTGATAAATAACAAACAATAATTGGAGTATGTTGTTTGCATTAGTATGAATTTATAAGAGTTAAGAGGTATTCATGGGAGTTGTATTATTGCACATTTTACAATGGATACTGAGGATCATTTTATTTTTACTATTATTGATAGTTGTTCTGGTAGCAATTGTTTTAATTGTACCTATTCGTTATCAGGTCGAAGGAGAGTTTCTGGAGAAGAAGCCCGGAGGCAGAGGGAAAATAACATGGTTCTTTTATCTGATATATATGTCGTTTGTTTACGAAGAAGATTTTCGTATGCAGGTGAGAGTGTTTGGATTCAAGGTGTTTGATTCCATGAAGGAATCGTCGGGTAAGACTAAGTCGAAGAAGAAGCCCGGAAAAGAAACGGAAAATGTAGCAGAAGAATCAAGTACCAAGCGTGAAGAAGTTAAAGATAATCTTCTTGAAAGTCATGATAATTTAGTTTCAGAAAGTTCTAAGAATAAAGCTTCTGAGAACATATTAGAGATAAGAAATGAAGAAAAAGTAATTTCTGAGAATACAAGAGAAAGTAAACAAGGTTCTACAGATGAGCTTGCAGCTTGGGAAAAAGAAAAGAAATCATTTTCAGAAAAAATAGAGGGTATGAAATCTAAAATTCAGGATATCATACAGAAAATCAAAGATATCATTGCCAAGATTCAGCAAGGCAAACTGAAAGTTGAGCATTATCTGGAACTTTGGAACAGAAAAGAAACACAGATTACTTTCAGTAGAGCTAAGACGAAATTTGGTAAAATGATAAAAGCAATCCTACCAAGGAAATGGAAGTTGACCGGAGAAATTGGATTTGCTGATCCTGCTACTACAGGACAGTTCATGGGAGCATTGGGAGCCATGTATCCAATCCTTGGCAATAAGGTACTAATTGTACCGGATTTTGAAAAGGAAGTAATGAACATAGAAGGCAGTGTAAAAGGACATATCAGGTTAGGAAATCTGTTGTATCAGTTGATATCTTTGATATTGAACCGACATTGCTTTCAATTTATAAAATTAGTTTTAGATGAACTGGGAAGTTCAAAGAAATAAGATATTAAAAAAGAGAGTAGATAAGTAAAAAGGAGACATAAACAATGGCAGAAAATAATTTTAATTCCGTAATGACATCTTTATTAAAAGGAGTAGATAGTGTACTTAGCACTAAGACTGTAGTAGGAGAACCAATTAATGTGGGCGATACTATTCTTGTGCCATTAGTAGACGTTTCCTTTGGTCTCGGTGCCGGAGCAGGAAATCAGGATAAGAAATCCAGCGGCGGTGGTGGCGTTGGTGGAAAAATGAGTCCAAGTGCTATTTTAGTAATTCAGAATGGAAAAACAAAACTTGTTAACATCAAGCAGCAGGATGGCGTAACCAAGATTCTGGATATGGTGCCTGATTTGGTAGATAAATTTACACATAAGAATGACGATATGATTTCTGACGAAGAAGCAAAAGAAGTTGCTTTTCCGGATGGAGAAATTATTGAATAATATGAATTAGAAGCGGGAGATGTACAAAGTGTATTTTGACGGTTTTATGGTAGTTGCCTTGTGCGAATAAATCCGTAATCAGCATTTTGTAACATCTCCTTTATTCTATTATTTGGGAGGATATACTTATGAAAAAAAGGATAACAATGTCTGTATTTGGTGTGATGCTTTGTGCAGTAAGTGTTGCATTTTTTAAATATGCAGCTTTTGGTATGGATGCATTTCAAGTGTTTGTAAATGGAATGGTAGAAGTGGTTCCAATTAGTTACGGTACTTTATATGTCATTATCAATGCTGCATTGCTTTTGTTTGCATTTATTTTTGACAAGCATTACATAGGATTGGCAACCATTATTAATCTGTTCTTTTTGGGATATGTAGCAGAATTTTCCCTGTGGGTTTTAAATCTTGTATTTCCCACATCCGGTCTTTTTCTTAGGTCAGTATTTCTGGTAATAGGAATTGTACTTATGAGCCTTGCAAGTGCATTGTATTATACTTCCGATTTAGGTGTTTCTACCTTTGATGCCATTGCACTTATTATGGCAAATACATGGAAAATCGGTAAATTCCGTTATTGCCGTATTGGAGTGGAATTATGCACCGTAATTTTAGGCTGTATTTTGTATTTTATTGGAAATAAAAGCATTTTAGGACTTGGTGCATTGGTAAGTGTAGGGACTATAATTACAGCGTTTTGCATGGGACCGTTGATTGAGGTATTTAATAAAGCCATTGCGGAACCGTTGTTGCATGGGAAGAAGTGAAGATAATTAGAGAAATTTTAAGGAAGCAATACATATGAATGATATAAAATTATTATACGGAACAACCAATAAAGGCAAGTTAGAGGTGATGGAAAGAGCAACCAAAACCTTAGATATAGATATTATCACTCTAAATGACATAGAAGGTGAACTTCCGGTGATAAACGAAACCGGAAAAACACCTTTGGAAAATGCAGAAATAAAGGCAAAAGCATATTATGAAGCTTTTCAGATGCCGGTATTCTCTTGTGACAGCGGTTTGTATTTCGATGAATTAGAGGATGAGGAACAACCGGGAATTCATGTACGAAGAGTAGATGGTAAGGAATTAAGCGACGAGGAAATGACAGAGTATTATTCTTCTCTGGCTAAAAAGCATGGCGGAAAACTGACCGGACGATACCGGAATGCAATCTATTTTATTTTGGATGAGAAGTCTCATTATTCCAGTATGGATATGTCCATCGCTACGGAACCATTTATTTTAGTTTCAGAACCACACCACAAACGAGTAGAAGGTTTTCCTTTAGATTGCCTGTCAAAAGATATTGCAAGTGGCAAATATTATTATGATTTAGAAGAAAGAGATGTAAGCACGGCTGTGGAGGATGGACTTAGGGAGTTCTTTGTTAAGATTATGGAATTTGGACTAC